>NZ_JBTYMC010000162.1:0-14701 GCF_054880855.1 Streptomyces sp. S6
GCGCGTGCGCGGCGGCGTGCGCCTCCGCGAAGCGCCGCAGCGCCGCGACGTCACGGGAGCGCGCGGGCATGGGGCAGTTGGAGGAGCAGGTGACGGAGGCGGTCCGGTCGCGGTGCCCCGTCACGCGGATCGTCCACGACCGTCCCGGGCGACGAGTTGATGGTGCGTCAGGGTACGCGAGAGCCAAGGCCATGTGTCCTTTTGTCGTCGAGAGTGCTGCGCGAAGGTGCGCAAGGTGAGATCTACCCGGGTCGAGGGCGGTTCACAGCATGCCGAAGCCTTCTCCTTCGACGGGGACCTACGGCCTCACGACGCGCCGGTGTCGGCGCGATCGGACTTTCGGCGTGCGATATATATCGGCGGCCGATATATTCTGGTCCCATGGGAACGAAGTCCATGACACAAGCCGCGTTCTTCGTGCTGACGGCCCTCGCCGATCAGCCCCGGCACGGCTACGGCATCCTGCGTGAGGTCGAGGACCTCTCCGACGGCGAGGTCCAGCTGAGGGTCGGCACCCTCTACGGCGTCCTCGACAGACTCACCGCCGACGGCCTGATCGTCCTGGACCGCGAGGAGGTCCAGCAGGGCAGGCTGCGCCGGTACTACCGCCTCACCGACGAGGGCGTCGCCGCGCTGGACGCCGAGGCGGAGCGCATGGCGGCGGGCGCCGGCGCGGCCAGACGCCGCCTGGTCGAAGGCGGACACGCCCCCGGCGCCACCGTCTCCCCTCCCCTCACGGGCCCCGGACTCGCCGGAGGACTGGCATGACGACCCTGCTCGAAGCCCGCTACCGGACCGTCCTGCGCCTGCTGCCCGCCTACTACCGGCGTGAGCGGGAGGAGGAGATGGTCGAGACGTACCTGTGGGACGTCGACCCGGAGACCCAGGACCAGAGCCGCCCCACCGTCGGCGAGGTCGCGAGCATCGCCGCCCTCGCCGTCCGCACCCGCCTCGGCGGCACCGGCGCACCCCGCCGGTACGCCCTGTTCGGCTCGTCCGTACGGCAGTTCGCCCTGTTCGCCGTCCTCCTCCAGGCGGCCTGGGCGGTCGTGGACCGCGCCCTGGAGCTGACCTGGGGCACCTCCAACGGCCCGGCGCAGTGGGACCTCTTCCTGACCCGCTTCAACGGCCGGGGCCCCGGCAACAGCGTGCCCGTGGCGCTCCTGGAGTGGACGCTGCCGCTGCTGTGGACGGTCGCGTACGCCGCCCTCCTGCGCGACCGCAGGCGGCTCGCCGTGACCGCCGCCGCACTGGCCGCGTTGCCCGAACTCTGGGTGTTCCTCGCCCCGTTCGTCAGTGACGCCTACCCGCCCGACCTGGCCTACGCCACCACCGACGGCCTGCTGGCCTGGCTGACCGTCCTCGCGCTGGGCGCCGCCCACCACCGCGACGCCCCGCCCGCCGCCCTCCCCGCCGGCACCCCCGGCCTCGTCTACCTGGCCTCCTGCGTCGTCATGGGCGCCTCCCAGGTCGTGCTCCCGCTCGCCGTGGACTCCGTGTGGGCGCCGACCACCGCCGTCCTCCTCGCGGGCCTCCTGTGGCCGGCCCGGCGCCCCCGCGTCCCGGAGACGGCCTTCGCCCTCGCCGCGCTGGCCCTGCTCCTGCTGGCCCTGCGCGTGACGACGCTGCTCCACTGGTTCGCCGTCCTCCCGCAGACCGCGCGCCTCGGCTCCGTCACCCAGGCGGCCGGCCTGGGCCTGCTCGCGGCGGCCCTGCTCAGTGCGGGAACACGCGGGGTGGGCGCAGCCGGGGCAGCCCGTCCCTGAACTCCGCGATCCGCGTGCTGATCTGACGCATCAGCACCGTCTCCGCCAGCCGGTCGAGATACAGGTTCCGCCGGGCCAGCGCCCCGGCGTCCACGCAGAAGTACACCGCCATCAGCGGATTCACGAACAGCTCGCCCCCCTTGGTGCGTTCGGTGAACCGCACGTCCCCGAACTTTCCGCGCACGGCGGCGGCGACCGACCCCTGGACGATGCTCGGGTGGCTCGCCGTCGCCTCCTGCGCGTGCGCGACGGCGTCCAGGTACGCGGCGCCCTCCGCGCTCTCCCGGGGGATCGAGAAGGCGCCCAGGTAGCCGCCGTCGCGGTCCAGCGCGGCCAGATTCTCCAGCACCAGCGCGTGGTTGACGCCGTGATACGCGTCCACCCCGAACCCCAGGCACACCACCAGCCGCTCGGCGACGTCCAGTCGGGTCACGGCGGCCAGGCTCGCCATGTCCTCCTCCGGCGTCCCGAGGCCGTCCTCGTCGCCCCGCATCAGGATGTCGGTGCCCCCGTCGACCAGGACGACCGCGTCGACCCCGCCCAGGTGATCGAGCAGCGCCCGGTAGGCGTCGAGGAGCGGCGCGACCCCGGTGCGCGGGAACGCGTACACCGTCTCGTCCAGCCACCGCGCGAGCGCGCGTTCCGGGAAGTAGTCCCCGCGTACAGGGGTGTCGGGCGTGATCGCGGCGACGTCCGGCGCCACCCACACCTCGGAGGGCAGCCCGTACAGGTCCGCGAAGGAGAGGTTCGCCAGGTGCACGTCCTTCCCGGCCGCCCGCAGCGCGAGCGCCAGCGGCAGCCCGGCGTACACGTCGAATCCGCCGCCCGCACCGGCGATCAGGACACGCCGGGCGTCGCGCAGGCGCGTGAAGAGAGGGGGCTCGGCCAGGGAGAACATCAGAGGACCATAACAACGGCGAGGGGTGGACCGTACACGATTTCTGTACGGTCCACCCCCCGCCGACGACGGCTCAGGCGCCGCTCTCCCGCAACATGTCCTCGCGCTCGACGATCTTCACGCGCTCACGGCCCTGGGGCTCGCCGAGGGCCTTCTCGGCGGCGTCGAGCCGGTACCAGCCGTCCCAGGTGGTGAAGCGGACCTCGCGCTCGGCCAGGAACGCCTCGACGGACTCCGGCTCCGGCGAAGTCGGCGTCTGGAGACGGCCGTTCGCGTGGTCGTCCAGGAGGTTCGCGACGGTCTCGTTCGCGTCGCCCTTGGTGTGGCCGATGAGACCGACCGGGCCGCGCCGGATCCAGCCCGTGACGTACACGGACGTCAGGTGGCCGCCGCTCTCCTCGATGACCCGGCCGCCGTCGTCGGGGACGGTGCCGGAGTCGAGGTCCCAGGGGAGCTTCGGGAGCTTCTCGGAGAGGTAGCCGACCGCGCGGTAGACGGCGCCCAGGTCCCAGTCCTTGAATGTGCCGGTGCCCTTGACGTTGCCCGTGCCGTCCAGCTCCGTGCGCTCGGTGCGCAGGCCGACGACCTTGCCGTCCTCGCCGAGGATCTCGGTGGGCGACTCGAAGAAGTGCAGGAACAGCTTGTGCGGGCGGTCCCCGGCATCCCGGATCGCCCAGTTCTCCAGCGTCTTGGCGACCATGTCGGCCTGCTTGTTGCCGCGCCGGGTCGCGATCGAGCCCTCGTCGTAGTCGATGTCCTCGGGGTCGACGATGACCTCGATGTTGGGGGAGTGGTCCAGCTCCCGCAGCTCCATCGGGGAGAACTTGGCCTGCGCCGGGCCACGGCGGCCGAAGACGTGCACCTCCAGCGCCTTGTTCGCCTTCAGGCCGTCGTACACGTTGGCCGGGATCTCCGTCGGGAGCAGCTCGTCGGCCGTCTTCGCGAGGATGCGGGCGACGTCGAGGGCGACGTTCCCGACGCCGAGGACCGCGACCTTCTCGGCCTCCAGAGGCCAGGTGCGCGGGACGTCCGGGTGGCCGTCGTACCAGGAGACGAAGTCGGCGGCGCCGTAGGAGCCGTCCAGCTCGATGCCCGGGACCGCGAGTTCGCGGTCGGCCATGGCGCCGGTCGAGAAGATCACCGCGTCGTAGAAGGCGCGCAGGTCGTCGAGGCTGATGTCGGTGGGGTAGTCGACATTGCCGAAGAGGCGGATCTGCGGCTTGTCCAGGACCTGGTGCAGGGCCGTGATGATGCCCTTGATGCGGGGGTGGTCCGGGGCCACGCCGTACCGGATCAGTCCGAACGGGGCCGGCATCCGCTCGAAGAGGTCGATGGAGACACCGGGCTCGGCGGCCACATCGGACTTGAGCAGCGCGTCGGCGGCGTAGATCCCGGCGGGGCCGGCTCCGACGATGGCTACCCGCAGGGGGCGGGGCATGATCAGGTTCCCTTCGAGAGGCGATTGATCGACTCGACGGGAAGCTTAAACTAAGGCAAGCCTAACCCGGTATGCGGGTCCGGTCTATGGGCTCATAAACCGGTCTTATGAGTTGTCTCCCGACGTCGGGTGCGACCAGCAGTTTATCGGTCTGCCGAGAGCGGATGATCAGGGGGCAGGGGCTGTTCCGCCCAGATGACCTTCCCCACAGCCGAATACCTGGTCCCCCAGCGCTCCGCGATCTGCGCCACCAGGAACAGGCCCCGCCCGCCCTCGTCGGTCATCGCCGCGTACCGCAGGTGCGGGGAGGTGCTGCTCGCGTCGGAGACCTCGCAGATCAGCGTCCGGTCCCGCAGCAGCCGCACCCGCACCGGGGCGCCGCCGTAGCGGATCGCGTTGGTGACCAGCTCGCTGAGGATCAGCTCGGTCGTGAACGACAGGTCGTCCAGATCCCAGTCCGCGAGGCGCCGGGAGACGGCCGCGCGCACCCGGGAGACCTCCGCCGGGTCCATCGGCACTTCCCACTCCGCGACCCGGTCCGGGCCGAGCGCGCGGGTGCGGGCGACGATCAGCGCGATGTCGTCGTTCGGACGGGCCGGCAGCAGCGACTCCAGGACCGCACGGCACGTCGGCTCGGGATCCGGCTCGGCACCGGCGAGCGCCTCGCGCAGCAGGTCGAGACCGCTGTCGATGTCCCGGTCCCGGGACTCCACCAGACCGTCCGTGTACAGCACGAGCCGGCTGCCCTCCGGCAGCTCCAGCTCCACCGTCTCGAACGGCAGCCCGCCCAGGCCCAGCGGCAGCCCCGGCGGCACGTCCGCGAACTCCACCCGCCCGTCGGGGTGCACGATCGCGGGCGGCGGATGCCCGGCCCGCGCCATCGTGCAGCGCCGCGACACCGGGTCGTAGATCGCGTACAGGCAGGTCGCGCCGGTCACCGGCGCCGCCGACTCGTCCTCCAGGTCGATCCGGTCCACCAACTCGTCCAGCAGCCCGAGCAGTTCTTCCGGCGCCAGGTCCAGCGCGGAGAAGTTGTGCACGGCCGTCCGCAGCCGCCCCATCGTCGCCGCCGCGAGCAGCCCGTGCCCGACGACGTCCCCGACCACCAGCGCGACCCGCGCCCCCGACAGCGGCAGCACGTCGAACCAGTCCCCGCCCACCCCGGCCTGCGCCGGCAGATAGCGGTAGGCGATGTCCAGGGCGCTCTGCTCGGGCAGCGTGCGCGGCAGCAGGCTGCGCTGAAGCGTTTCCGCCATGCTGTGCTCGCGGGTGAAGCGGCGCGCGTTGTCGATCGTGACGGCGGCCCGCGCCACCAGTTCCTCCGCGAGCGCCACCTCGTCCGCGTCGAACGGCTCGGGGCGCTCCGAACGCCAGAAACTCACCACACCGAGGACCAGCGAACCCGCCCGCACCGGAACGGCGATCAGCGAGTGGATGCCGAACTCGACGACCTGCTCGGTCCGTTCGAGGTCCTGCGCCCGCCACCCCGGCGATTCCTTCAGCCGCGCCTCCAGCACGGCCCGCCCCTCCACGACACTGCGGCCCTGCGGCGCCGAGTCCACCAGCTTCACCGGCTCACCCGCCGCGTACAGCGGAGCGCCCTTGCGCACCCCCGTCGAGGCCGTGCGCCGCAGCGCCGAACCGGGTTCCGGTTCCTCGCCCTTGAGGACCGAGTCGAACAGGTCGACGGTCACGAAGTCCGCGAACCGGGGCATCGCCAGCTCCGCCAGCTCCTCCGCCGTCCGCGTCACGTCCAGGCTCGTCCCGATGCCGACCCCGGCCGCGTACAGGATGTCCAGCCGCTCCCGGGCCTCCTCCGCGCGGCCGGACAGCGCCCGCAGCTCCGTGGAGTCCCGCAGCGTCGCCACGCTGCCCGAGGGGCCGCCGGCGACCTCGGTGGGCCGCTGGCTGATCGCCAGCAGCCGGTCCCCGACGAGCCGCAGCTCGTCCGTCACGACCCGGCCCGACGCCAGCAGGTCCGCCGTCGCCGCGTCCAGGCCCAGCTCCGGGACGTACCGGCCCTCGGCGTCCTCCGGAAGGTCCAGCAGGCGGTGCGCCTCGTCGTTCGCCAGCATCAGCCGGCCGCCGCCGTCGACGATCAGGACACCCTCGCGGACGGCGTGCAGCACCGCGTCGTGGTGCTCGTACATGCGGGTCATCTCGCGCGGGCCCAGGCCGTGCGTCTGCCGCAGCAGGCGCCTGCTGACCAGCGCGGTGCCGCCCGTCGCCAGCAGCAGCGCCGCGCCCGCCGTCACCAGGACCAGCGGGAGCTGCCGGTCGACGGTCCCGCCGACGCTCTCGGTCGTGATCCCCGACGACACCAGCCCGACGACCCTCCCGTCCGCGGCCTTCACCGGCACGACCGCCTGCACCAGCCGCCCGAGCGTGCCGTCTATGTCCTCGACGACCGTCCCGCCCTCCTGCGCGGGCGCGATCGTCCCGACGAACCTCTTCCCGATCCGGTCGGGCTTCGGGTGCGTGTAACGGATGCCGTCCGGGCTCATGACGACGATGAAGTCCATGTCGGCGGCCTTGCGGGCGGCCTCCGCGCGCGGCTGGAGCACCGCCGTCGGATCCGGCGACGCGAGCGCCTCCACCATCCCCGGCGCGTTCGCGAACGACTCCGCGACCGCCAGTGAACGGCTGCGGGCCTCCGCGGTGCCGTCGTGCCGGACCTGGAGGACCAGCGCCACCACCGCCGCGACGACGAGCAGCAGCACCACGGCGACCTGGAGCACGAAGACCTGGGTGGCGAGACTGCGTCTGCCCAGCGCCCTGCGCGGCGCGGCGCCGTACGGGATTCGCCGCTCCCGTGCGCGGCGGGCTGTGACGGACGGACGCGGAGCGTGTGGTCCACGGGGACGACGGGCCATGCGCCATGTCTACACTGCCGCGCCCCGCGAGGCGAGAGCCGTCACGGAGGGTGAGCTGTCGCATGCGCGGCCGGGGAGGCGGGGTGGCGGAGGGGGATCGTTCGCCGAGAGGGCGGGGGAAAGGGGTGGGGGAGAGGCGCGGGGCCGGTGAACCGTCGGGTTCTGTGCGGAAGTTCACGCGTCGGCGACGGGCGGGCGACGTCGCGGTGGCGTGTGTCATGACTTGGCCAACTCATGCCGATGCGTTGGGGTGAATTTCACCGGCCGTCCCTGCTGCCCCGAACGCCCCACGAGGACAGTGGGTGCCGATCTGGCCGTCACTCACCAAGGGGCCCACATGGCCGAGTTGACCCGACGCAGACTCCTGGGAACCGCCGCCGGCACATTAGGCGGCGGTGCCGCGCTCTCTCTCCTCCCGCCGAGCGTCCAGCGGGCCGTGGCCGCCGGACCGCCGGCCCGCGGCTCCCTGCGCGACATCGAGCACGTCGTGATGCTGATGCAGGAGAACCGCTCCTTCGACCACTACTTCGGCACCCTGCGGGGGGTGCGCGGCTTCGCCGACCCCGACGCGCCGATCCTCGACACCGGCCGGTCCGTCTTCTACCAGCCGGACGCCGTGAACCCGAAGGGCTACCTCCTGCCCTTCCACCTCGACACGCACGCCTCAAGCGCCCAGGCGATCCCCTCCACCAGCCACGCCTGGTCCGTGCAGCACGAAGCCTGGAACAACGGCCGGATGGACCGCTGGCTGCCCGCCCACCGCAAGGCCGACGGCGTCAACGGCCCCTACGTCATGGGCTACTACACCCGCGCGGACATCCCCTTCCAGTTCGCCCTGGCGGAGACGTTCACCGTCTGCGACAACTACTTCTGCTCGGTCTTCGGCCCCACCTGGCCCAACCGCCTGATGTGGATGACCGGTTCGATCGACCCCGCGGGCACCCACGGCGGCCCCGTCACCAGCAACTCCGCGCCCAAGCCCTACACCTGGACGACGTACGCGCAGCGCCTCCAGGCGGCCGGCGTCAGCTGGAAGGTGTACCAGGAGGACGACAACTACGGCTGCAACATGCTGGAGCGGTTCGCGGCCTTCAAGAACGCCCGGCCCGGCTCCGACCTCTACGAACGCGGGGTGCGGCGGCAGCCGAAGGACACGTTCGAGGACGACGCCCGCGGCGACCGTCTCCCGGCGGTCTCCTGGATCATGCCGACGAGCCTCCAGTCCGAGCACCCGGACTACCTGCCCGCCGCAGGCGCCGACTTCGTCGCCTCGAAGATCGAGGCCATCGCCGCCAACCCCGACGTGTGGCGCAAGACGGCGTTCATCCTCAACTACGACGAGAACGACGGCCTGTTCGACCACGTGCCCCCGCCGACGCCGCCCGCCGGCACACCCGGCGAGTTCATCAAGGGCCTCCCCATCGGCGGCGGCTTCCGCGTCCCGGCGATCATCGTCTCGCCCTGGACCGTCGGTGGCTGGGTGGCGACCGAGGCCTTCGACCACACCTCGGCGCTCCAGTTCCTGGAGCGGTTCACGGGGGTGGCGGAGCCGAACGTCACCGACTGGCGCCGGGAGACCTTCGGCGACCTCACCTCCGCATTCCGCTTCACCGACGCCGGCCCCCGCCCGCCCCGACTGCCCGACGACACGGCCGAGCAGTTGGAGAAGGCGAAGGAGGAGGTGGCGACGTTGCCGAAGCCGACGCTGCCGGGGGCGGACCAGACGTTCCCCGAGCAGGAGCGGGGGCGGCGACCGCATCGGTGAGGGGCGCCTCAGGGCGAGGGCGGGGGAGCGGGCAGCTGGGGCGGCTCGGGCGGCTCGCGTGTGAGGGGAAGGTGGGAACCGGCGGGGGTGGCGTGCGGGCGCGGTGCCCGCCGGTTTCGCGCCGCTCCCGTGCCGGGGGAGCGGCTTTCCTGCGTGTCGCCGCCCGAGGTGCCGTGAGGGCCTCAGGCGGTGACGCGCAGGGTGCGTTCGGCCAGGTCGAAGGCGGGGAGCATGGCCTTGTGCTCCTCGTCGTCGAGGCCGCCGAGGTGGAGGACGACGGGGCCGTCGGGGGTGGTGACGGCGAGGGCGTGCTCCGTCTTGACGTCGTCGAGGAGTTCGACCTTCACGCGGTAGGAGACCTCGACGCCGGTCACGCCGCCCGCTGTGAACGTCTTGTACTGCTCCTCGCTCACGTCCTTCTCGGCGGCGACGAAGCCCCGGAGGACCGTCCGCGCGTCGGCGTTGCCGGGCTTGCCCCGGTAGACGCGGAGGAAGCCGATGTGCCCCGCGGGCTTGGCGTCGATCTCGCAGACGCCGGTGACGGGGCCCTGGTGCAGGAGGACGTCGAGGACGTCGGCGGGGGCATCCTTCGGGACCTCGATGGCCTTGGCCTTCCACTTCGCGGCCGTCTCGAAGGTCACCGGCAGCTCGCAGGCCGACCCCTTCGCGCCGAGCGTCCCGCCCGAGGCCACCGAAGGCGCGGACGGCGCTGCGGAGGGCGTCGGGCTCTTCGCGCCACTTTTCTCCGCCCGGCTCCCCGCATCCCCGCCGGACGTCCCGCAGCCGGCCAGCGCCCCCGCGACCAGCACCGCCGACAGCCCCCGTCGTATGTTCCCCACCCTGAGTTCCCCTCTCGTACGGATCTGGCAACGGACTGTAATCGAGGGCACTGACAATGGTTCTGTCCGGGGTGTGGCGATGGTCACTTCGGTTCGGTGCAGACTGAACCTCGGGGCGTGAACTGCCGTCGTTGAGAGTGCGTGGGTCGTGGGTCCGGTCGCGTGCGCCCTGCGAGACCGGAGCCGAAATCAACCCGAATGTCGATTCCGGGCGTCTCAGGAGTTAGATTCGATCTTCCGAATGTGTGTGCGGGTGACCAGTGGGGACGACGGTGGGGCGAGCAGTGGAAGAGAAGGCGGGGGTACGGCGGAGATCACCGCTGTACCGGGGGGTCGCGTTCATCGGGCGCACCCTGTGGGGCGAGCTGCAAGGGATCGTCGTCGACCCCGTGCGCGAGCTGTGGCGGCGGGGCCCCTCCGCGCTCTCCCTGGCCATCGTCGCCTGTGCGGGGGTCATCTTCTTCCACGCGATCGCGCAGAACGACACCGGGGAGAAGATCGTCCGCGAGGTCGGCGGCGTCCAGGGCAGCATCCCGCTCTGGCAGGCCCTCCTGCGCACCCCGATCTCCCTCTACGTCCCGGCCCTGGACCTGCCCGTCTGGGCCGGTATCACCCAGCTGTTCCTGGCCTTCGCCCTCGCCGAGGTAGCCCTCGGGCGCGCGCGGACCCTGGTCATCGCCTACGCCTCCACCCTCTCCGGCACGCTCACCGTCCGCATCATGCTCGCGCTCGGTCCTGACCGCTGGGGCGGCCTGCCGCCGGAGATCGGTCACGTCCTCGACACGGGTCCCTCGGCGGCCGTCGTCGGCCTCTTCACGTACATGTCCGTCATCCGCCGGGCCCCGATCGTCTTCACCCTCACGGGCGGTTCGATGGTCGTCGAGTCGATCGCCAAACCCAACCTCGCGGGCCGCGAGCATCTGATCGCCGTGGCGGCGGCCCTCGTCATGGGGCTGCTGCACGGGCGCGGGGAGCGCTGGCGCGTGCGCGTGCGGGAGATGCTGCCGGCGTGGGTGCGGTGGCCCGCGCTGGTGCCCGCGCAGGCGATGCGGTCGCAGGAGCCGAAGGGGGCCGAGGTGCCGGCCGTGCGGGTGCGGGGGGAGGCGGCGCCCGAGTGCGGGCGCGTCCCGTAAGGGTGCCACCGGGGGAGCGGTCCACGGTCGTACGAGCCGATGATCCGCCCGTCCCGTTCGGGTGCTCCCCGTCCCGACCCGCTCCCACGGCGCCCCGCCGGGCGGTAATACGTCCCTCGGGGCCGCCGTCCAGGGGTGGCCGCGAGCAGGGAGCGCCCATGGAGTACTACGACCTCGGCGGCTACGGCCGGATCGTCACCACCCCGTCCGCCGAGGCCCAGAAGTGGTTCGACCGGGGCCTCGTGTGGACGTACGCGTTCCACCACGAGGAGGCCGTCGCCTGCTTCGAGGAGGCCGCCCGCGCGGACCCGGAGTGCGCGATGGCCCACTGGGGCATCGCCTACGCCCTCGGCCCCAACTACAACAAACCCTGGGAGTTCTTCGACGACAAGGACCTCACACGCACCGTCGAGCGCACGCACGAGGCGGTCGAGCGGGCCCAGGAGCGCGCCGCGCGGGCGAGGCCCGTCGAGCGGGCCCTCATCGCGGCCCTCAGGAGCCGCTACCCGCGCGCGCAGGCCGTCGAGGACTGCGAGGTGTGGAACCACGCCTACGCGGACGCCATGGAGGCCGTGTACGCCCTCGCGCCGGACGACCCGGACGTCGCGGCCCTGTACGCCGAGGCCCTCATGAACCTCACCCCCTGGCAGCTGTGGGACCTCGGGACGGGCCGCCCCGCCGAGGGTGCCCGCACCGAGCGGGCCAGGGAGGTACT
Source organism: Streptomyces sp. S6 (assembly GCF_054880855.1). Lineage (NCBI taxonomy): Bacteria > Bacillati > Actinomycetota > Actinomycetes > Kitasatosporales > Streptomycetaceae > Streptomyces > Streptomyces sp. S6. The sequence goes on from NZ_JBTYMC010000162.1 coordinate 11,428, forward strand.
GGAACGGGCCCTCGCCGCCGACCCCGAGGGCACCCACCCCGGACTGCCCCACCTGTACATCCACCTGATGGAGATGTCGCCCACCCCGGAGGCCGCCCTCACGGCCGCCGACCGGCTGCGCGGCCTCGTCCCCGACGCCGGCCACCTCCTGCACATGCCCTCGCACCTGGAGGTCCTCTGCGGCGACTACCGCCGGGTCGTCGCCGACAACACCGCCGCAGTCACCGCCGACGCGAAGGCGCACGCGCGCGGGGGAGCGATGAACTTCTACACGCTCTACCGCGCCCACAACCACCACTTCCGGATCTACGGCGCGATGTTCCTCGGCGCCTCGAAGACCGCGCTGGAGGCCGCCGACGCCCTGGAGGAGACCGTCGCCGAGGAACTCCTCAGGGTCGAGAGCCCGCCCATGGCCGACTGGCTGGAGGGGTTCCTCGCGATGCGCGTCCACGTCCTGATCCGCTTCGGACGCTGGGCCGACGTCCTCGCCCTGCCGAAGCCCGCCGACCCGGACCTGTACTCCGTCACCACCGCGATGCACCACTACGCGCGCGGGGTCGCCCTCTCCGCCACCGGACGCGTCCTGGAGGCGGAGACCGAACGCACCCTGTTCCGGGCCGCCCACGCACGCGTGCCCGACTCCCGGACCCTGTTCAACAACACCTGCCAGGACCTCCTCGCGATCGCCTCCGCGATGCTCGACGGCGAACTGGAGTACCGCAAGGGCCGCTTCGACGCCGCCTTCGCCGCCCTGGAACGCTCGGTCGAACTGAGCGACGCCCTGCCCTACGACGAGCCCTGGGGCTGGATGCAGCCCACCCGGCACGCCTACGGGGCACTCCTGCTCGAACAGGGCCGCGTCACCGAGGCGGAGGCCGTCTACCGCGCCGACCTCGGCCTGGACCCCGCACTGCCCCGCCCGCTCCAGCACCCGAACAACGTCTGGGCCCTGCACGGCCTGCACGAGTGCCTGGTCCGGCTCGGCAAGCACGCGGAAGCGGCACTGATCGCCCAACAGCTCACACTGGCGCGCGCGTTGGCCGACGTGCCGGTGGAGTCGTCCTGCTTCTGCCGCAACTCGCGCACCGGGCCCGGCTGCTGTGACGAAGCCCTCTGAAGGCCGGCTTTCCCTAACCGTCAGTAACATGATCCACTCTGACTTTAAGTGAACCTTACAACCATCATGTTGGCCGGCTCACCCTCCCACTCCCCCCATCCCGTCGGAGGACTGTCATGACCTTTTCCGAAGACCCGCTCCAGCAGGCCCGCGCCGCCTACGAGGACCACGCGCGCACCTGCCGGCAGTGCCACTTCGACACCATGCCCTGCGCCGTCTCCAAGCACCTCATGCGCGCCTACAACAACGCCCGCAGGCAGCAGGCACGCGCCAACTCCGGCGCCCGCTGAGCCCGTTACGGGCCCCGGGTACCGTTGCCCACCATCGTGGTACGCCACGATGTGGTAATCACGATCACGGCAACGACGCTCGGGACCCGAGGGAGACCACACGGCATGACGGGCACACGGTGAACGAGACACGCGCGCGAAGCGCCACCGCGCGGGACTTCGAGGCCCGCCGGGCCCGCGACTGGGCCCGCCTCGCCCTGCTCCTGGTCGCCTGCATGGTCTTCACGGTCGTCGCGGGCGCCGGATCGGACGGCTGGGTCGTCCTGCTGACCGGCGTGGGCGGGCTCGCCCTGGCCGGAGCGGGCCTGTGGTGGGCCCTCGCGCACCGCGGCTGGACCCGGGTCCTGGGAGCGCTCCTCGCGGTCCTCGTGCCGTTCGGCGTCCTGTGGCTCTACGCCTCCTCCGGCCTGTGGGTCGTCGCCGTCTTCGCGATCGCCCTGTGGACGGCCGCCCTCGCCAGCGCCCGCGCCGCGCTGCGCAGCGTCCGGCGCCCGCACAACAGACGCCGCAGGCGCGGCCGCAAGACCCCGCCGCCCGGCAACCCCGTGTTCCTCATGAACCCGCGCTCCGGAGGCGGCAAGGTCGGGCGCTTCGACCTCGCCCGCCGCGCCGAGGCCCTCGGCGCCCGCGTGATCCTCATCGCCCCCGACGGCAGCACCGACCCCGAGGCCGAGGCCCGCCGCGCGCTCGCCGAGGGCGCCGACCTCCTCGGCGTCGCGGGCGGCGACGGCACCCAGGCACTGGTCGCCGCCGTCGCCGCCGAGCACGACGTGCCGTTCGTCGTCATCGCCGCCGGCACCCGCAACCACTTCGCCATGGACCTCGGCCTCGACCGCACCGACCCCGTCACCTCCCTCGAAGCGCTCACCGACGGCGTCGAGTTCCGCGTCGACCTCGGGGACGTCGACGGACGCGCCTTCGTCAACACCGTCTCCTTCGGGGCCTACGCCGAGATAGTGCAGAGCCCCGAGTACCGCGACGCCAAGGCGTTCACCGCCCTCGACCGGCTCCCCGACCTCCTCATGGGCGACGCCGGCGCGACCCTCGGCGTCCTCGCCGGTGACACCCGCCTGCACGCCCCGCAGGCCGTCCTCGTCAGCAACAACCCCTACGCGCGCGCCGACCCCTTCGGCGGCGGCCGGCGTCCCCGGCTCGACTCCGGGGCCCTCGGGGTCATCGGCATCAAGGTCGAGGGCGCGGCCCAGGCCGCCGAGGTCGTCCTGCGCGGCGAGCGCGCCGGGGGCATCACCTCCATGAAGTCGGCCCGCGTCGAGATCTCCGCCGACCGCCCGCACATCCCCGTCGCCGTCGACGGCGAGGCCCTCGTCCTGCCCGTCCCCGTCGTCTGCACCCTCCGCCAGGGCGCCCTGCGCGTGCGCGTGCCACGCCGCCGTCCCGGCGCGACGTACGCGCCGCCGAACGTCGACTGGCGGCGCATCGTGCGGCTCGCACTGGACCGGCCTGTGGTGCAGGTGGAGGGGGAAGCGGAGGGGGACGAGTGAGAACGGGGGTACGCGTGTGCGCGTGCGCGCGTCGCCGTCGTTGAGCCTCAGGGGTCGCCCCCTTTCCCTCCGTCCTCGTCGGCAGCCCGCCCGCGCGGTGTGCTGCCGGTCCCGAACCCGCCGTCCGGAGAAACGACCATGCCTCAACCGCACAGCAGCCTCAAGAGCCTCAGCCTGGTGCGTGATCTCGCCGCCCTCGACCAGGCCCTGTACGAGGCCGTGACCGTCACCAAGACACCCACGCTGGACACGGCACTGCGGCGGCTGTCCACGGCCGCCAACCACTCGAAGATCTCCTTCGCCGCAGCGGCCCTGCTCGCCCTGCGCCCCGGCCGCACCCGCCGCGCGGCCCTGCTGGGCGTCGC
>NZ_JBTYMC010000163.1:0-14377 GCF_054880855.1 Streptomyces sp. S6
ACGTCGCGGCCGTCGGGACGACCCTGCGGGACGCCTGGCCCCAGATCATGGTCGGCGGGGCGCAGGCCGTGTTCCTGCTGGCCGCCGTCTTCTTCGTCGACCCGTGCGGGGAGCCGGCGGGCGGCGGCCTCGGTGCGGGCGCGGCACAGGACGTGGTCGGCGCCGATGACGACTCGGTGGAACTGGCCTTCGTGGACGACGAGTCGGTCAGCGGGTTCGTGCGGGAAACGGTCCGCGTCGGTGGGGTTCACGCCTCCCTGTCTATGACGTGTCCCACCGCACCCGCAAATAGGTGCCAACGCTCACCTCGCGGGAAGTCGCGGAGGCGATGGATGTGCCGTACAGCCATATGGCGAAGGCGATCAGCCGGCTCCAGCACCTCGGGGTGGTGGAGGCCAGGCGGGGCCACAGCGGGGGGCTCGTGCTGACCGGGTTCGGGCGGCGGGCCTCCGTGGGCTGGCTGGTGCGTGAGCTGGAGGGCGCGGGCGAGGTCGTCGCCTGCGAGGGAGATCCGCCGTGTCCGCTGCGTGCGGAATGCCGGTTGCGCGGGGCGTTGCGGGACGCGCAGGAGGCGTTCTTCGACGCGCTCGATCCGCTCGTGATCGCCGATCTGGTGGCCCCGCCGACCGCGCCCCCTCGCCCCACGCCCACCGCACCGAACTCCTCTCCCTGATCGAGAAGTTGCCGAACGCGACCCTCCACCTCTCCTACGGCCGGCCGGTGGACCTCGACGCCCTCGCCCTCTCCCCGAACGTCACCGCCCTCCTCTGCGGCCCTCTCCCCTTCCTGCGCGCGATCCGCGCCGGACTCCTTGCCAAGGGCGTTCCGGCCGACGCGATCCACTACGAACTCTTCAGCCCCGACCACTGGTTCGCTCAGAGCAACGCCTGAAGCCAGCGCTCCTCACGCGCCTCGATGTACTCGGCGTCCCCACGCCAGGCGTCCCCGTGGCCCTCGTTCCAGAGGGTCGTCCAGGGCTGGTCGCCCCGGGCGGAGCTGTCGCGCAGGAAGTCGTGCATCGCCCGCGCCCGGCGGCCCAGCATCGGTACGAGGTCCCGGCGTTCGGCCTCGTCCAGCCCGTAGGCGTCGGCGAAGACCCGCAGCCGTGCGGGGGCGTCGATGCGCTGCCAGTCGGGGTGGGCGGAGAGCGGGACGAACCCCCGGATCGCGTAGGCGACGTCCCACAGCCGGGATCCGGGAGCGGCCGTGTCCCAGTCGATGAACGCCCACCCGTGGTCGCCGTCCGTCACCAGGTTCCACGGTGCCAGGTCCTGGTGGGCGATGATCTCGGCGCCCTCGGCCGGTACCAGCGTCTGCCAGCGGGCGTCGGGCGGGGGCGTGAAGTCCCGTACGGCGTCGTGGAATTCGCGGACGAGCCGGGCGACGCGCGCGAGGGCGTGCACCGGGTCCACGAGGGCGAAGCGATGCGGCCAGACGACCTCGCCGGGGACGAACGTCAGGACCTCCCGGCCCTGTTCGTCGATCCCGAGGGGGCGCGGGGCCGCCCGGAAGCCGGCGTCGTTCAGGTGGGTGAGGAGGGCGTGGACCGCGGGGGTCCAGGGTCCGGCGGGGCGGCGGACGGTGTCTTTGATCCGTACGACGCCCGCGCTGGCGTTGCCTCCGGTCAGCGGGTGTTCGGTCGTGTCGTCATGCTGCATGGGCCGACTCTGCACCGCCGAACGGCCCGCGATCACCCGGTTTTCGGCCGGTGGGTGACGCCCTCCCGGGCACCGGGGGCGAGGGTCGGGGTGGTGACCGGGGTGTCGCCGAGTGCCGTGTCCACGGCCGTCAGCAGGTCGTCGCCCAGGTGCACGCCGGACGCCGCCGCGTTGGCGTGGATCTGCTCCGGGCGGGAGGCGCCGACGATCGCCGAGGCGACCTCGGTGCGCCGCAGGACCCAGGCGAGCGCCAGGGTCGTCAGGCTGAGTCCCGCCTCCTCGGCGATCGGCCTGAGCCGTTCGACGGCGTTCAGGGGTTGGCCTCGGTGTGGACGAGTTCCTTCGCCTCGCCCATCGTGCCGCTCGCGAACCTGATGCCCTGCGGGGCGGGTTCGCCCGGCCGGTACTTGCCGGTGAGCAGCCCTTGGGCGAGCGGCGACCACACGATCTGCGAGATGCCGTTGTCCGCGCAGAGGATCCGCCCCGGGCGGCCCGCCCCTCCCCCGGTTCTCCTCACGGGCCGCCGGTCGACTCGCGGATCGCGAGCGTGAAGCCGCTCACGAACTCCTCGTACCGGGGCGGTGGTTCGTGCTGCTCGATGCGGGTGAGGAGGAGGGCGACGGCGCGTTCGGCCATCGCGTCGTGGTCGGGGTCGACGCTGGAGAGGGAGGGGACGAGGTAGGCGCTCTCGGCGAGGTTGTCGAAGCCGATGACCTTGACCTGGCCGGGGACGCGGACGCCGGTATCGGCGAGGCCGCGCAGGACGCCCGTGGCGAGGGTGTCGGTCACGCAGAACACGCCGTCGAAGTCCAGGCCGCCCGCGACCATGTCCCGCGCGCACCGGGCGCCGTCCGCCAGCCCGAACCGGGCGACTTTCCGGACCAGTCCGGGATCCTGTGGCAGGCCCGCGTCGCTCAGGGCCCGCCGGTAGCCGGCGAGGCGGAGGCTGGAGGTGTCGACCTCGTCGACCTCCCCGCAGACCAGGACGATCCGCGTACAGCCCCGCTCGATCAGGTGGCCGACGGCCGCGCGGGACGCCTCCAGGTTCGGCATGCCGACGTGGTCGACGGGGCCGCCGGTGATGCGGTCGCCGAGGACCACCACCGGGTGGTCGACGGTGAGCCGCTCGGCGTCGGTCTGGCCGAGGCCGACGGCGCTGAGCAGGAGGCCGTCGTAGAGGCGGTTGCGGGAGAGGGAGAGGGCGTCGAGTTCGCTCTCCCGCGTGGCGGCGGTCTGTTCGATGCCGACGCGCAGGCCGTACCGTTCAGCGGCGGCGATGACGCAGGACGCCAGCCTGCCGTAGTACGCGCTGTCGATCTGGGGCAGGGCGAGACCGATGGTGCCGGTGCGGCCCTTGCGGAGGTTGCGGGCGGCGACGTTGACCCGGTAGTCGAGCCGGGCCATCGCCTCCAGGACCTTCTCCCGGGTCTCCCGCCGCACGTTGGGGTGGCCGTTGATGACGTTGGAGACGGTCATCGCGGACACCCCGGCCGCCTTCGCCACGTCCTGGAGCGTCGCCATGGGTCAGTTCAGCGGGGCCTGGAGGGTGAGGAAGGAGTGCGGGGGCAGCGTCAGGGTCAGGGCGCCGTCCGTCGCCTTGACGCCGTCGAAGGGGCGCGGGGCGACCGTGTCCTTCGCCTCGGGGGTGTTGTGGCCGGCGATCGCGTCGGCCGTCAGGAGCCGGGCGACGGGGGCGCCGAGCGTGCCTCCCCGCAGGTCGAGGGTGACCTCGGCCGGTTCGTCGGCGTCGAGGTTGGAGAGGGAGACGAGGACCTTGCCGTTCTTGACGCTGGCGGAGACGGAGACCGTGGTGAGTTCCGCGTCGCCGACCGTGCGCCGGGCCTCGTCGGCCTTGAGGTGGACTGCGAGTGAGGTGGCGTCCTGGTGGTCCTTGTTCATCTCGAAGACGTGGTACGTCGGGGTGAGGACCAGCTGGTCGCCGTCGGTGAGGATCATCGCCTGGAGGACGTTGACCGTCTGGGCGATGTTCGCCATGTGGAGGCGGGCCGCGTGCTTGTGGAAGATGTCAAGGTGCGTGCTGGCGACGAGCGCGTCGCGCATGGTGTTCTGCTGGAAGAGGAAGCCCGGGTTGGTGCCCGGCTCGACGTCCCACCAGGTGCCCCACTCGTCGAGGACCAGGCCGACCGTGCGTCCACGGTCGTAGATGTCCATCACGGTGGAGTGTCCGGTGAGGATGTCGTCGATCCGGCGGGCCGAGATCATCGTGCGGTAGTAGTCGTCTGTGTCGAAATCTGTCGCGCTGCCTTTCGCCTCCCACGGTCCGGCCAGTGTGTAGTAGTGAACGGACACGCCCTGGAAGAAGTTCCTGGGCGTCGCCTCGCATCCGAAACAGCTGATCTGCTGCATCAGCGTCTCGGTCCACTTGTAGTCGGCGTCGGCGGCGCCGCAGGCGATCCGGTACAGCTTGTTGTCGCCGTGGTCGCGGCAGTAGGTGGCGTACTGGCGGGCCAGGTCGGCGGAGTACTCGGCGCGCATGTTGCCGCCGCAGCCCCAGGTCTCGTTGCCGATGCCCCAGTACTTCACCTTCCAGGGCTCCTCGCGCCCGTTGTCCTTGCGCAGCCGCACCATCGGGCTCGCGCCGTCACGGGTGAGGTACTCGACCCACTCGCTCATCTCCCGCACGGTCCCGGAGCCCACGTTCCCGCTGATGTACGGCTCGGCGCCCAGGAGTTCGCACAGCGCCATGAACTCGTGGGTGCCGAAGTGGTTGTTCTCCTCGACGTTCCCCCAGTGCGTGTTGACCATCCGGGGCCGCTCCTCGCGCGGCCCGACGCCGTCCCGCCAGTGGTACTCGTCCGCGAAACAGCCGCCCGGCCAGCGCAGGTTGGGAATGTTCAGCGCCCGCAGCGCCTGCACGACGTCCAGCCTGATCCCTCCCTCGTTCGGGATCTCCGAGTCCTCCCCCACCCAGAACCCGCCGTAGATGCAGCGGCCCAGGTGCTCGGCGAAGTGACCGTACAGATGACGGCTGATCGTCGGCCCCTCGATGTCGAGGTTGATGACCGCGGTGGCATTGGGCACAGGGACTCCCCGGAGGATGACGCGTACGACGACGAGGTGATCGTTTGTAGCGATAAAAACGCTCACACGGCACCGTCGACGGCGTCAAGGCCACCCGGCACCGCAGACGTCACGGAAACTTTCGCTGCGCGGATTCGCCGTGGGTGCTGGGCAGTTCGGGGCACCGGAGAGACCCGCACGGGCGTGAAGCGAGGGGCGGGGGAATCACAAGGCCGGAGGTCAAGATCTCACAGCACATGGCCCGTCCGACGACGAGCCGGCTGCCTCTCGTACGACCGAGGCGCCCAGCGCGCGGGCCGCGCCCGGCCCACCCCACGCAGCCGGCCCGAACAACTCACGTCCGTCGGCCCTCCGCCCGGCCGACCGAGCACCCGACAGTGCCCGCACACCGCGCACCGCCCCCACGACCGGCTCCCGCCGAGAACCACTCGCCGACAACCACCCGCCGTGGACGGCACCGCACCGAGGACGCCGCGCCCGTGCCCATCGACCGGAACCGACGCCCCCGACACACGGGCCCCGGATTCACCCGGCCGTCCCCCTCACCCCAGCTCCCTCGCCACCACCCGCACCGCCCGAGCCACCAGCGCGCTCTCCGCGGACCCCTCCGCCGTGAACTTCGTCGACAGCACCGCGATCACCAGCGGCGGCCGGCCGGGCGGCCAGACGACGCCGGCGTCGTTCGCGGTGCCGTAGCTCCCGGTGCCCGTCTTGTCGGCGAGGGTCCAGTCGGTGGGGAGCCCGGCGCGGAAGCGTTCGGTGTTGGTGGTGTTGGCGACGAGCCAGGAGGTGAGGTGGGTGCGGCCGGGCGGGGAGAGGGCGCCTCCGAGGAGGAGTTTCCCGAGGGTGCCGCCGATCGCGTGCGGAGTCGTCGTGTCCGTCTCCCGCCAGGGTTCGGCGGAGTTGAGGTCGGGCTCCCAGCGGTCGAGGCGGGTCACGCGGTCGCCGAGGGCGCGGGCGAGGCGGGTGACGGCGGTGGGGCCGCCCAGTTGGCGCAGGAGCAGGTTGGCGGCGGCGTTGTCGCTGTGGGAGACGGCGGCGGCGCAGAGTTCCTCGACGGTCATGCCGGTCCCGACGTGCCGGGAGGTGATCGGCGCGTACCCGGAGGAGGTGACGTCCTCCTGCGTGTAGTGGATCCGCCGGGACAGGTCCACGCCCTCCCGCAGGACCGCTCCCGCCGCGACCGCCTTGAACACGGAGCACATGGGGAACCGTTCGTCCGCGCGGTGCGTGACGGTCCTCCCGGTGGCCGTGTCGCAGGCGAAGACACCGAGCCGGGCGGCGTACTCGCGTTCCAGGTCACCGAAGGCGTCCTGTGCCGCGGCATGCGCCGAGGGCGCCGTCGCCGCCAGGGCGAAGCCGGCGCCCGCCGCGAGCAGCGTGCGTCGTCGGGGTCCGGTCGTGTACGGATGTGCCATGGTCGTCCGTCCTGAAGGTCGTAGATCTTGGCTGAGTCGTTCAAGACGCGACCGGGAATCAATCAGTTTCGATCATCACGTTTCTTGATGGAGAATCCCGGAACATGTCGATCATCCATCGCACCACACTCGACCCCACCAAGCCGGAGCTGCTCACCCCGTGGCTCCCCACCCGCCCCTGGTACCGAGGCGGCACGGCGACCCCGCAGCTCACCAAGGCCGGCGGTTTCCGTCTCGACGACCCCGAGGGCGAGGTCGGCATCGAGTTCTTCGTCGCGACGGACACCGCGACGGACACACCCGGCACGTCCGGCACCCCGCACGCCTACTTCTTCCCCCTCACCTACCGAGGCGCTCCCCTCCCCGGTGCCGACCACGCCCTCATCGGCACCCTGGAGCACGGCGTCCTCGGCAAGCGCTGGGTGTACGACGGCGTCCACGACCCGGTCCTCACCAGCACCCTCGCCGACTTCCTCGCCAGCCGCCTCCAGGCCCAGGCCCAGAGCGCGAACGACACCGTCGACGAGGAGATCACCCACGCGTACCTGTCCGACACCCCGGTCCTGACCGGCGAGGTCACCGTCACCGACACCCCGGACGGCACCACCCTCACCACTCCTGACGGTCCCGCCGTCCACTTCAACCGCGTCCTGACCGACGTACCCGACGCCCCTCCGACGGACGCCCTCGGCCACGTCACGGGTGCCTGGAGCACCCCGGACGGCACCCGCGTGCGGGGCGTGTTCGCCGTGATCGGGACGCGAGCCTGACCGCACCGGCCCTCACCCCCGGTACACGAACTGCCCACCGCGCTCCCCGGCGAGTCCGCTGATCACCCCATGGTCCGGCGACAGTGAACAGGCGGGGTCCGTGCGCCCCGCGTCCCCCTTGAGCGCGAACACCTGACACCGGCAGCCCCCGAAGTCGACGTCCTTTCGGGGGCAGCCCCGGCAGGGCTCGGACATCCAGTCGCTCCCCCGATAGGCCTCGAACGCCGCCGACTCGGCCCAGATCCGTTCGAGAGACTCCTCCCTGACGTTGGGCAGGTCGAGCGGCAGGCTGTACGCGGCGGGACACGGCAGCACCCGCCCATCAGGCGCCACCATCAGCGAAACCGCGCCCCAGCCCCCCATGCAGGGTTTCGCGACCCCCTCGAAGTAATCCGGCACGACCCAGATCAACTCCGTCTCCGTCCGCCCCCGCCACGCCTCCACCACCCCTCGCGCCCACACGAGTTGCTCCCGGTCCGGCATGAGCGCGCCCCGGTTGCGCAACCCCCACCCGTAGAACTGGGTGTTGGCCAACTCGATGCGCACAGCCCTCCAGTCGACCCCCAGCCGGATGATCGCGTCGAGCCGGTCGAGGTTGTGCCGGTGCAGGACGACGTTGAGGCCGAGGGGCAGTCCGGCGTCCTTGATCAGCCGGGCGGCCCTCTCCTTCGCACCGAACGACCGGCGCCCGGCGATGAGTTCGGCCAGATCACGCCGCAGGAGCGGCTCCCCGCCGGAGAGGTGTGCGTGGGCGATGCCGAGGCGTCCGGCCTCGTCGAACACGCGCAGCCACTCGGCGGTCGTCAACTCGGCGGCGCGCGGCACGAGTTCGGTGGGGTTGGAGCAGTAGGGGCAGCGCAGCGGGCAGCCGTGGGTGAGTTCCGCGAGCATCGCCCAGGGCGGGTTCAGCGCAGCCATCCGCGCTCCTTCACGTCGTCCAGGAACTCGGTGACGCCGTCGCTCTCGCCGAGGGCGGCGATGATCTCGGGGACGGTCCGGTTGCCGTCGCACAGACCGACGACGGCGGCGGCCTCGACGCTGAGGACGACGATCCGTTCCGGGACGATCAGCAACGTCGCTTCGCGCACAGGGCAGTTGCGCAGCCGGGCGTACGGACTGAGGGCGGGGCGCCAGGTCATGCGGGGGCCCGGTCGACGGCGTCGAGGAGGGTCCACAGGACCTCGCACTTGTAGGCGAGCGCGTCGAGGGCGGCCTGCCGGTCGGCACGGGTGCGGGCGCGGTCGAGGACGTAGGCGAGTGCTTCGCCGAAGCCGGCGGGGGCGTCGGAGCCGGTGGCGGACCCGCCGCCGTAGGAGGCGACGAGCGCCACGGCGGCCACCACTGCCAGTGCCGACGGAAGCGTTCTCATCGTGGACCTTTCGGTGAGGCCTGCTCACGGCCTCATGCCTGCTCGCAGCGTCGCGCCTGCTCGCGGCCTCACCATAAGGTCAGCTCAGAGGTCACGCATCCCGGGAGGCTTCCTCACGCACGGTGATCGCCGAGGCGGGGCACACGGCCGCCGCCTCCCGCGCCGCCGCCTCGTGCCGTGGCGCGGGCGAGTCGGTGCGGAGCACCACGACACCGTCGCCCTCCCCCTGGTCGAACACCTCGGGCGCGAGCAGGACGCAGTTGCCCGCGCCGCAGCACGCGGACCGGTCGACGGAGAGCCTCACCACCGCACCGGCACTTCGCTCAGTCCACCGACCAACAGGCCCTCGACACGCCGGAGTTCCTCGGCGGGGACGGCGAGGCGGAGGGTGGGGAGCCTGCGCAGGAGCACCTCCAGGGCGACCTGGAGTTCGGTGCGGGCGAGGCTCTGGCCCAGGCAGGCGTGCGGTCCCGCGCCGAACGTGAGGTGCGGGTTGGGGCTGCGGGACAGCAGCAGGGCGTCCGGGTCCTCGAAGACGGACGCGTCGCGGTTCGCGGCGGCCAGGGCGCAGAAGACGGTGGCGCCGCGCGGCAGCGTCTCGCCGCCGATCTCGATGTCGTCGGTGAGGTAACGGCTGAGCCCGGCGCCGAGGTTGACGTCGAAGCGCAGGGTCTCCTCGACCGCCGTGCGGACCGACTCGGGGTGGGCGACGAGGTGTTCCCAGCGGGTGCGGTCGGCCAGGAGCATCGCGACCGCCTTGCCGATCGCGTTGGCGGTCGTCTCGTGTCCGGCGACCAGCAGCCCGATGCCGGTGCGCAGCAGCCAGGCGTCACTGACGTCCTCGACGTCCGCGATCAGCATGCTGAGCAGATCGTCGCCGGGATGTTCGCGCACCTCGGCGATGTGCCGGGACAGGTAGGCGTCGAACTCCTCGTAGGCCGCCGCGCTCTCGGCCTTCGTCCAGCGGCTGACGTTGAGAAAGGAGTCGGACCAGTGCGCCAGCCGGTCGCTGTCCTCGGCGGGGACGCCCAGGATCGCGCAGATCACGAAGACGGGCAGCGGGAACCCGAACGCGCCCTTCAGCTCGGCGGGTTGGCCCTGTTCGACCATGGCGTCGACGAGCCGTTCCGCGCGGTCGGTGATCACGGGCCGCAGCGCGGTCATGCGTTTGGCGGTGAAGTACTTCCCGACCTGCCGCCGCCACTGCTGATGCCCCTCGCCCCGGTCGGGTACGACGTCGTGGAGTTCCCCGTCGACGACCGGGCCGCCCCCTCCCTCGGGGGCGAGCCGGGCGGCGCCGTCGTCACTGGTGGGCCGGGCGAAGCGGGGGTCGAAGAGCAGGGCTCGTACGTCGTCGTACCGGGTCAGGAGCGTCGCCTCGTCGCCGCTGGGCAGCCGGACCGCCGCGACCGGGCACTCCCGGCGCAGTTCGGCCCAGGCTCCGGGCGGTTCCAGGGGGTTCTCGGCGAGCAGGGGAAGTCGGGGGAGATCGGACACCGCACACACCTCCAAAGGGCCCTGTCGACGCTACGCAGATGTGCATGATGCAACAAGGAGCGGTTCGGCCGTCTCCCCGGACCGGCTCGGCGCCCCCGCAGGGCTGTCAGCCCGCGCAGCAGCCGTCCCGGTGCAGCACCTCCCCCACCGCGAGCCAGTCCGTCCCGGCGTGCAGGGTGTTTTCGCGGGTGCCGACGAGGTCGGCGGGGTGGTGGACAACCCCGTCGCGCATCGTCCACGCCGTGCGCACGAGGGCGTCGAAGTCGGTGAACGGGTCCCCGTCGACGGCCGTGAGGTCGGCGAGCTTGCCGGGCTCGACGCTCCCGAGATCGTCGGCGACGCCGAACACGCGGGCCGGCTCCACGGTCGCGCTGGCCAGCGCCCGGGCCGGGGTGAAGCCGCCGTACCGGTGCAGGGCGCGCAGTGCGAGGTGGACGTGGAGACCGACGGGGGTGAGCGGGGCGTCCGTGCCGAGCGCGAGAGTCCCGCCCTCTTCGACGATCCTGCGGTAGATACCCATCTCGATGCTCAGGCCCCGGAGTTGGCCCTCGGTCGGCGGGGTGGCGGCCGTGTTCCGGACGGTCGCGGTGTCCCAGGGCGGCATCAGGATCGTGACGCGGGGGTCCTGGGCGAGCGCGGGGTCGGCGCCGAGCAGGGGCAGTGCCTGGAAGGGGGTGACGATCAGCGCGAACTCGCCGTCGCGGTAGATCTCGTGAACGTCCTGATAGGCGTGGCCGGTCGGGGACAGGGCGCGGCTGTACTCCTGGCGCTGGGTGGCGAGCAGGTGGGTGGTGAGGGTCTGGCCGCTCTGGCGGCCGGGGGTGAGGAGGTGACTGCCCGCCGGTATGCCCAACTCCCGTGCCGTGCGGGCGGCTTCGGCCATGATCCAGGCGGGGGCGCGGACGTAGGTCTTGACGAAGTCGTAGTCGAGGGCGGCGGCCCGTTCCAGGCTGCGGCGCACGCCGTCCTTCGTGGTGTGCGCGCGTCCCATGCTGTAGGCGACGCGGCTGCCGTCGAGCAGTTCGCCGGTGGTGAGCATGCGCGGTCCGTGCAGCGCGCGGGCGTCGGTCGCCTCCCTCAACCGGGCCTGTTCGTAGGCGAATCCGCCGAGGGAGGCGGTGCTCGTGATGCCGTAGGCCAGGTTGAGGCGGGTCTGCCGGCCGCCGTAGATGTTCTGGTAGGGGTGCGTGTGGGCGTCCCACAGACCCGGCAGGACCGTCTGCCGGGAGGCGTCGACCGGGCGTTCCCCTCGGCGGGGCGCGCGGTGGGGTTCGACGGCTCTGATGCGGTTGCCCTCGATCACGACGTCCACGTCGTCGCGGACGCGTTCCCCGGTGCCGTCCCAGAGGCGGCCCGCGTGGACGCGGACGACGTCCGTGCGGGGCGGGAGGGCGCGGGCGGTGCGCAGCGGGACCGGGAGCGTGCGGCTGCCGGTGCCGTCGGCCGAGGTCAGGCGCAGTTTCGTGCCGGAGAGGTGGAGCAGGCGGGTGGAGTCGCCGGACCAGGTGGGGTGGTCGGCGGGGTCGTCGGTGAGGCGGCGGGGCGCACCGTCGGGGGTGCCGTCCGGGCGGACCGGCAGGAGCCACAGCGCGGACTCGGCGACGTACGCGAGATGCCTGCCGTCCGGCGACCACACCGGGCCGCTGTCGTAGCGGTCGGCGAGGGAGGTGTGCGGGCGGGGCAGGTGGGTGCGGGAGGTGCCGTCGGTGGTGTCGACGATCCGGATGACGTTGTATCCCTCCCGGAACCGCTGGTTGAGGCGGTTGCGGTCGCACAGCACCACGTACCGTCCGTCCGGCGACCAACTCGGCCGTCCCGGCAGCCCGTTCGCGCCGAACGGCGGGGCGAGGACGGTCTCCTTGCCGTCGGCGACGTCGACGACGATCAGGTTGCCGGTGACGTCGTGGCAGGCCAGGCGTGAACCGTCCGGTGAGAGCGCGGGGTTGACCCGGCCGCCGGACGCGAGGACCGTGTCCGTGCCGTCGTCCAGGGTCAGTTGACGCACGGCGGCCAGGCCGTCCCCGTCCCGGTCGTGAACGTAGACGAGGCTGCGGCCGTCCCGGCTCCACGACGGCATCTGTAGGTAGTGCGCGGCGTCGGACTCGACCAGTTTGCGGGGCCGTCCGCCGAGCGGCATGTGCCACAGGGCGCCGAGTGCGCAGAACGCGACCGACCTGCCGTCCGGCGCGAGCACCGGGAAGTGCACTCCGCGTACGGCCCTGGCGGCGGTCGAGTCGAAGTCGCGCCGCTTGTCCGGGCGGGGCGTCGGTGTCACGCGGGTGCGCGCGGTGAACGGCACTGTCCGTGCCGTTCCCGTCGCGAGTGTCCGGCGCGTGACCTTGCCGTCCGCGAAGTAGACGATCGCCCCGTCACCGGTCCAGCTCGGTGGCTGCGGCGACACGTCCTCGTCCCCGGAGACGACCGTCCCGTCCACGACCAGCGAGGCGCTCTCGGTGTAGGTGCCGACGCTCTGGGCGCTCAGCCAGACGTGGGCGAGCCGTCCGTCGCGTGAGACGGCGGGGCCGACGACGCTGCCGGTGTCGACGGTGCGGACGACGACGGCCTCACCGCCGGCGGCCGGTGCGGCGGCGATCGTGCGGGCGACGCCCTGCTCGGCGCGGACGAAGAGGATGCGGTCGCCGTCGGGGTGCCAGGCGGGGTCGTAGTCCTCGGCGCCCTGCCGGTCCGTGACCCGGGTGAGGCGGCCGGTGCCGACCTCGACCGTCCAGATGTCGTAGGAGCTGCCGGTGACGTCGCTGCCGCCGCGCTCGGAGGAGAAGGCGATCCGGCGTCCGTCCGGGGACCAGCTCACCCCCCGGTCGTCCCAGGGGCCGGAGGTGAGCTGCCGTAGCCGGGAGCCGTCTGGGGCCATGGTCCACAGGTGGAATCCGCCGCCCCGGTAGGCGCAGAAGGCGACCGTCGAGCCGTCGGGCGACCAGGCGGGGCGCGTCGGTTCGAGGGAGGCGTCGGTCAGCGGCGTGGCCGTGCCGCCGTCCTTCGGCAGGGCCCACAGGACGCCCTGGACCTCGATGACCAGCCGTTCGCCGCCGGGGGCGACGGTCACGCCCGCGTTGGTGCCGGACGTGAACGACAACGTTCTCCCGGCCCTGGCCCGCGCGGCATCCGAAGCCTCCGACCCGCGCACCGCCGCGCCCGCCGGGGTGGTCACGAGCAGCGCCGCCCCGGCCCCCGCCCCGATGAAACCCCTCCTGCTGATGTCGTACCGGCGTCCGCTCATACGGGTGTCCCCTTTTCGACCCGACCGATTGATGTCCGTACCGATGTGCGCCCGTATCCACCCTTTAGGCGTGCGCATGTCATACGTGAGCTGAAGGACATCAGATCAGACGAACACCGGTACCGCACCTACGCATGGGCCTGCGAGCGACGGTGTGGCCGAAAGGGAGCGGTCGGTCACCGCGTCCTGGAGTCCAGGAGTTCCTTGACACCCTGGGCCGTCAGCGTGACCTCGTCCGCCGAACCCGCGTCGATGACCAGCATGGGCCCCTCGGCGGGCCAGTCGTGGGCGAGGGCGCCCAGCAGGATCTGCCGGTGGCGAGTCACCTGCGGGAACGCCTGGCGCAGCCGGTCCGGGGAGGTGAACACGGGGACGAGTTCGGTGCCGTCGGGCTGTTCGTAGACAGGGATGCTCACCGTCGCGGACGGCTGCTCCCCGGGCGGATCGCCGACGGGGACGAGGATCTCGCTGGCCGCGAGGGTCAGCAGCTCGGCCTCGTCCGCGTCACCGGTGACGATCGCGCGCAGGGCGAGCCGTACGGCGGAGTCGGCGCCGTTCGGGAACTGGTCGGTCATGGGAGGCACTCCGCATCGTGGTCGGGGACATGGCGCGTACGGCCGTCCGGCCGGGTACACCGCCCCCGGGTGCCCGGTCCCGCACATCCCATGCGGCGGTCCGGTGAGACCGGTCACGGCGCGGACACGTAAAGTCCCCAACTCCCTTTCCAGGTAAGGCAGTAGGGGCCGCACAAGCCTCGAACGCCGTATTCGTGCCGTGTGTGCCGCCCATGCCGACGGCATCTGCGCAAGGGCCACACACGGACTGCACACCCCCTGCCGAAAGGGCCGCTAGCGTTCTGGCCGTTCGCCTCCGTGTGCGAACGGGACCAGGCCACGGTACGACCAGCCGATGGCGCAGCCGAGTCAGGAAGGCCACGATGGACTACTGCTCCACGTGCCGTCGTCATCTCAACGGTGCTCTGGTGTGCCCCGGGTGCGGCGCCTACGCCCCGGACATCGCCCCGCTCCCCGGTGGAGCCCCGGCACTGATCGCGACGGCCACGGCGGCGCCGGTCCACGACGAGCCCGTCCCGTACAGGTACGCCGAGGGCCCGGCGGACACGCCGGACGAGTCGTTCGACGCCGCCACCGCCTCGGGCCGGGCCGCGCGCCGGCGCCAGCGGGAGCGCTGGAAGAAGACGCAGCGCCGGGCGCTGGTCGCGACGGCGGTCGCCCTGGTCGGCGGCGGCCTGACGGTCTCCTCGATGAGCCGCCAGTCCACGGACCGCACACAGGCCGCGTCCGCGCCGGACCGGGAGCCGATGGGCGTCGCGGAGGAGGAGGTCGGCCAGCCCACCGCGCCGGAGTCGGCACCGTCCGACGCAC
>NZ_JBTYMC010000164.1:0-14315 GCF_054880855.1 Streptomyces sp. S6
CGAGCAGCGCCTCCAGGTCACCGCCGCGCGACGCCGCGAGGAACGCGCCGACGACGTGCCGCTGACGGGCGAGGTCGGCGGGCGGGACCACCGGAGTGCCGCGCACCTTGTGGCGGGCGCGGCTGGCGAGCTTCTTCGCGGTGACCGGCGAGCGCTCCACGATCGGCGCGATCTCGTCGAACGGCACGGCGAAGGCGTCGTGCAGGACGAACGCGACCCGCTCGGCGGGGGCGAGCCGGTCGAGGACGACGAGCAGCGCCCGGCCGACCGACTCCGCGAGCAGCGCCTCGTCCTCGGGCCCGCCCGCCTCACCCCCGGCACGGTCCGGAACGCGCTGCCCGACCGGCTCCTCCCGACGCGCGGCCCGCGACCGCAGCAGGTCCAGGCACACCCGCGAGCAGACCGTACGCAGCCAGCCCGCCAGGTTCCCGACGTCACTCACATCGGTACGGCACAGCCGCAGCCACGTCTCCTGGACGGCGTCCTCCGCCTCCCCGAGCGAGCCGAGCATCCGGTACGCCACCGCCCGCAGCGGCCCGCGCTGTGCCTCGAACCGTTCCGCCAGCCGGTCCTGCTCGTCCATCGGTCACCTTTCTCCGCCGCACTCCGTCACCACCATGACGAACGCGACCGGGCCGACGTGACCGCGACCCGCATATGAGGAGACACACCCCATGCTCGACCAGCCGATCCTCCGCCCCCTCGACCTCGGGGACCTCCGCCTGCCCAACCGGGTGGTGATGGCCCCGGTCACCCGGGCCCGCGCGACCGACGACGGGCTCGTCCCGACCGACCTGCACACCGCCTACTACGCCCAGCGCGCCGGCGCCGGGCTGATCGTCACCGAGGGGACCTGGATCAGCGAACAGGCCATCGGGTTCACCGCCGTCCCCGGCATCTACACCGAGGAGCAGATCGCCGGCTGGCGGCGCGTCACCGACGTCGTCCACGCCCTCGGCGGGCGCATCGTCCTCCAGCTCTGGCACACCGGCGCGGCCTCGCACCCCGACCACCTCGGCGGCCGGACCCCGGCCGGGCCGTCCGCCGTCAATCCGAACGAGCGGTCCTTCACGCCCGGCGGGTTCAAGGAGACCGTCACACCCCGGGAGATGACCGCCGCCGACATCGCGGCGACGGTCGCCGACTACGGGAAGGCCGCCGGGAACGCCCGCCGCGCCGGGTTCGACGGCGTCGAGATCCAGGCCGTCGGCTCCTTCCTGCTCCCGCAGTTCCTCAACCCGCTCCTCAACCACCGCACCGACGCCTACGGCACGGACCGCCACCGCCTGCTCCTCGACGTCGTCGACGCGGTCGCGGCCGCCTGGGACGGCCGTCGCGTGGGCGTCCGACTCTCCCCGTACTGGACGTCGGGCGACTGGTTCCTCGCGGACGACGACACGCTCGCCGACTTCGACACGCTGGTGGAGCGGCTCGACGGCGGGCCCGTCGGCTACCTGCACCTGCGCGGACGCGACCGCGCGACCCCGGCGACGGACGACTTCACCCGCTACCGCAAGCGGTTCCACGGCCCCCTGATCGCCAACAACGGCTTCGGCCCCGACTCCGCGAACGCCGCCCTCACGGCCGACGCCGCCGACGCGGTCTCCTTCGGCACCGCGTTCATCGCCAACCCCGACCTCGTGACCCGGTTCGCCCTCGGGCAGCCGCTGTCCGCCGCCGACCCCGGCACGTACTACACGGGCGGGGCCGCCGGATACGTCGACTACCCGGCGGCGAGGTGATCCGGCTCAGCGGTACGTGTTGTTGCTGGTGTGCTCCCCGCTCAGCCAGGACGCCAGCTCCGCGCGGGCGGTGCGGCGGCGCTGCGCGTCGGACTCCTCGATGCCCGGCGCGTCGAGGGTGAACTCCAGGAGGAGGCCGTTGGGGTCGCTGGTGTAGAGGGAGCGGCAGTAGCCGTGCTCCAGGACGTACGTCTCGTCGGGCCGCCAGCCGGCCTCCCTCAGGCGTCCGGCGATCGCGTCCTGCACACTTTCGGTGACCTTCAGGGCGATGTGCTGGAACGGCGAGTGCGGCATCTCGGGGCCGAACCGCTTCTGGTCCTCGGGGTCGGCGAACTGGAAGAAGGCCAGCGCGCTGCCGTCGCCGAGGCCGTAGAAGGTGTGGCAGTAGGTGCGGACCGCGCCGAACAGCTCGTCGGACTCCTTCCAGGTCGCGATCAGCGGCAGGCCGATGACGTCCTCGTAGAAGGCGCGGGTCGCCTCCTGGTCCTGGGTGACATAGGCGTTGTGGTGCAGGCGCGACGGGAGGGACGAGGCGTCGGTGGAGGGCTGAGTCATGTTCGACTCTCCTTCTGGGGTTCCCGGTGAGTTCGGACCGGCATTGGCGGACGCCTGTCCGCTGTGCGGTCACTTCTCGCAACACTGGTACGCGTGACCCCGGTCGTCAACCCTCCGGAAGGGGTGACTACCGAGGCCGCACGGCCCGCTGCGGAGGGTGGACCGGGACGCGGACGGGCGGCGTAATCTGGACGCCCGTCAGTCGAAGGAGAGGCGCAGCAGATGCCGCGTACGGGCACCGGGCCGGATTTCATCGAAGCGCTGGCGCGCGGGCTGGAGGTGATCACCGCCTTCGCCCCGGGACGGCCGGTGATGTCTCTGTCCGAGACGGCGACGGCGACCGGCCTCGCCCGTCCGACCGCGCGCCGCATCCTCCTGACCCTGGAGGAGCTGGGCTACGTCCGCGCCGACGACCGGGGATATGCCCTCACCCCGCGCGTCCTGGACCTCGGCATGGCGTACGTCGGCTCCCTCGGCCTGTGGGACGTCGCCCGCCCCCACATGGAGCGCCTGGTGGCCCGCACCTGCGAGTCCTGCTCGATCGCCCAGCTCGACGGCGGTGACATCGTGTACGTCGCCCGGGTCGCCGTCCCGAAGATCGTCACGCTCGCCGTGCAGATCGGCACCCGCTTCCCCGCCCTCCAGACCTCCCTCGGCAAGGTGCTGCTCGCCGCGCTGGAGCCGGCCGCGCTGGAACGGACGCTCGCGGAACCCACCCGCTCCGGCCTCACCCCGCTGTGGCGGCCGGACGCCGAGGAACGGGACGCCGTGCTGCGCGAGGTGCGCGCGCAGGGGTGGGCGCTCGCCGACGAGGACCTGGCCCTCGGCATCCGCTCCGTCGCGGTGCCCCTGCGGGACGGCGAGGGGCGGGTGGTCGCCGCCGTCAACGTCAACGCCCACGCGGCGGAGACGTCGCTCGCGGAACTGCGGGAGCGGCATCTGCCGCTGCTGCTCCAGACGGCGGGGGAGATCAGCGCCGAGTTCGCGCGCCTGACGGCCGTTCCGCGCGCGGTGGTGGCCGTCTCGGGCTGATCCCTGCGGGAGCGGGGCCGGCGGTCTCGCGCCGGCCGGCGGAGGGCTTGCCCCGATCGGTGCGCGGGTCTTGCGTCGATCAGCAGGGGGTCCTGCGCTGATCGTCCGGGGGTCTCGCCCCGGAAGGCTCCCGCGTGCCACAATCCCAAGTCGGCGGACAGATGTCCGCTGTGCGGTCGGAGGGATGGTTCCATGGAGATGCCCACACCGTCGGGGCCGAGAGGCGGCCCGCTGTCCGGGCTGCTGGTCGCCGACTTCTCCCGGGTGCTGGCGGGCCCGTACGCGACCATGCTGCTCGCCGACCTCGGCGCCGAGGTCGTCAAGGTCGAGGCGCCCGCCGGGGACGAGACCCGCAGCTGGATGCCGCCGACCAGGGGCGGGACGTCCACGTACTACCTCGGCGTCAACCGGGGCAAACGCTCCCTCGCGCTCGACCTGCGTGCTGAGGGCGACGCCGAGGCGGCCCGTGAACTCGCGCGGCGCGCGGACGTCATGATCGAGAACTTCAAGCCGGGCGCCCTCGCGAAGTACGGCCTCGACTTCGACGCCGTCAGCGCCGCGAACCCCGGTGTCGTGTACGCCTCGATCACCGGGTTCGGCCCCGGCGCGGGCTCCCACGTTCCCGGGTACGACCTGATGGTCCAGGCGATCTCCGGCCTCATGAGCCTCACCGGCGACCCCGAGGGGGAGCCGTTCCGCGCCGGGATCTCCGTGTTCGACGTGATGGCCGGCAACCACGCGGTCATCGGCATCCTCGCCGCCCTGCGCCACCGCGACGCCACCGGCCTGGGCCAGCATGTCGAGGTCAACCTCCTCTCCTCGGCCCTGTCCGGCCTGGTCAACCACAGCTCCGCGTACGTCGCCGGCGACACCGTGCCCTACCGGATGGGCAACGCCCACCCCAGCGTCTTCCCCTACGAGCCGTTCCCCACCGCCGACCGCGACCTCATCGTCGCCGCCGCCAACGACGGCCAGTTCCGGCGCCTGTGCGAGGTCCTCGGCATCCCCGAGACCGCCGACGACCCCCGCTTCGCCCACAACAAGGACCGCACCGCCCGCCGCGAGGAACTCCGTCCCCTGCTGGTGGAGCGGCTCGCGACACGGGGCGCCGGTGAGTGGTTCGAGGCCCTCGTCGCCGCCGGGGTGCCGGCCGCGCCCATCAACACCATCGACGGGGGGTTCGCGGCGGCCGAGCGGTTCGGGCTCGATCCGGTGGTGGAGGTGGGGGAGGGGGAGCGGGCCGTCCCGATGGCCCGGCATCCCATCGGGTTCTCGGCGACACCGGCGCGGTATGAACTGCCGCCGCCGGAACTGGACGAACACGGGCCGGAGTTGCGGAAGTGGCTGGCGGGGCCTGGAGAGGGGGAGGGGCGTGGCTGAGCAGAGGGAGGGGACGTCGGTGTCGGAGGCGTCGGGTTCGGAAGCGTCGGTGTCGCGGGGGTCGGATGACATGACCGGCAAGTCCTCCGGGGGCGCCACCCCTGTGGACCCCTCGTACCCCACCGCCCTCGGCGCCTCCTCCCGCACCGCCATCACCCTCCTCGGCGACGACCTCGCCGCCGACATCATGGGCACCGTCGGCTTCGGGGAACTCGCCTACCGCCTCGCCACCCAGCGCCGCCCCACCCCCGGACAGGTCCGCGTCTTCGAGGCGGTCCTCGCCGCCCTCGCCGACCACGGCTTCACCCCGACCGCGATCGTCACCCGCCTCACCTACCTCTCCGCCCCCGACTCCGTCCAAGGCGCCCTCGCCGCAGGGCTGTTGGGCGGCGGCTCACGCTTCCTCGGCGTCACCGAGGACACCGGGACCTTCCTGCACGACATCCTCGAACGCCACCAGGGCCCGCTCCCGCAGAGCGAACCGGAGTGGGACGCGCTCGCACTCGACACCGTCCGCACGCAGAAGGCGGCCGGACGCTTCGTTCCCGGTCTCGGGCACCACGTCCACAAGGACGGCGACCCCCGCACACCCCGCCTCATGCAGATCGCAAAGGAAGAAGGGCAGTTCGGCCCCCACCTCGCCCTCTTCGCCGCGATCGGCCGAACGCACCCCCAAGTCCTCGGTAAAACCCTCCCGTTGAACGGCGCCGGCGTCTGCGGCGCCGCCCTCGCCGACCTCGACCTCCCCATCCCCCTCCTGCGCGGCTTCGCCCTCCTCGCCCGCACCGCCGGCCTCATCGGCCAGCTCGCCGAGGAGATGCGCCACCCCGTCGCGAACGACATCTTCCTCTCCGTCGACCTCAACAACCGCCCCGTCGCCCCCGACCCCTGGGACCCCCGGTGACCCGGCCCCCCACCGTCCTCCTCGTCCACGGCGCCCACCACGGCGCCTGGTGCTGGGACGAGGTCAGAACACGCCTGCCCTTCCGCACCGAGGCCATCGACCTCCCCCTGACGTCCTACGCCGACGACACCGACACGGTCCGGGACGCCGTCCACGCGGCGGCCCGGCACGGCCCCGTCCTCCTCGTCGCCCACAGCTACGGCGGCCTCCCCGTCTCCGCCGCCGGCCACGCCGCCGACCGCCTCGTCTACATCGCCGCCCGCATGCCCCGCCCCGACGAGTCCCCGGCCGCCCTGACACCCCACTGGAACGCCCCCGGCTTCCACGAGGTGCTGAAGGAGACGGCCGACGGCACGCTCACCCTGCTCCCCGGAGCCCGCGAGATCCTCTACTCCGGCACACCGGCCGTGTACGCGCAGCGGGCGGCGGCCCGCTGGCGCCCCATGCGCAGCCGAGTCCCCGACACACCGCTCCGAGACCCCGCCTGGCTCTCCGTCCCGAGCGCCTACGTCATCTGCGCCGAGGACCACACCGTCCGCCCCGAAGCCCAACGCACCTGCGCCGCCCACGCCTGCACCCGCCTCGAACTCCCCTGCGACCACTCGCCGTTCTACTCGGCCCCGGACGAACTGGCCCGATTCCTGGGGGAACAGGCGGCACTGACCGCACGCTAGCCCCGGGTGAGGCATGCGGGAGGGGGCGTCGTCGTCCGAACCGGTCGTATTCAGCCGGAGGCGAGCCGCTCCCGTGCGGCGGCCTGGATCTGGGAAGGGCCGAGGCCCCACTCGATGGTGCGGCCGACGGCTGTGGCGAGGGGGCGGTCCCAGGTGGTGCGGACGAACGCCGGGCGGTGGAGGGAGAGTTCGGTGCGGGCCCAGGCGGGGAGGAGGCCGATGGAGGCGTTGGTGAGGCGACGGACGGCCAGGCGTTCGCGGCGGGTGCGGCCGAAGCGGCGCAGGAACCGGACGGAGTCGAACGCGGCGCGGGTGGCGTGGAGTTCGGGGCGGACCCGGGCCAGGAAGTCGGCCACTTCGAGGGTTGTGCGCGGGACGTTCCGGGCGCCCAACGCCTCGGCTATGGGCGCCACTTGACGGTAGTAGGCGTCGCACTCCGCCGGGGTCAGCCGCTGCGGCCGGGGCGCGTACGTCTGGTGGCCCGCGAGGAAGCTGCGCACCTCGGCGGTGTGGACCCAGGTGAGGAGGTCGGGGTCGTCCGCGCGGTAGGGGCGGCCGTCGGGGGCGGTGCCGTTCACCTTCGTGTGGATGCGGCGGACGAGGCCGATGACCTCGCGGGAGGCGTCCGACGAGCCGAAGGTGGTCGTCGTGACGAACCGGACGGTCCCGTTCAGCCGCCCGACCGGATCCGCACGGAAGTCGGAGTGCTGGTCGACTCCCGCCATGGCCAGCGGATGCAGCGACTGGAGCATCAGCGCGGAGAACCCGCCCGTCAGCATCCCGGTGGCATGCCCGTGCACCCGCCACACCGGATCCCCCGGCGCGATCCCGAACAACCCGGGATCACCGGCCGGCCCCGCATACCGCTCCAGCCTCAGATCCCCGCCGTGCATGGTCGCCGCCAACTCCGCCGCGATCCGCTCCCGCACTCCCACCAGCGCCTCCGCGTCCCTCGGCACCCCCGGCCGTCCTCAGCCGAGGGTACCGACCCGCCTCACGAGCACCGCCGGGAGGATGAGCGGCAGGTACAGGAGGCCGGTGCGGGACGTCCGTCCACGGGGTCCGGGCGCCGCCTGCGCCGCGCGCCGAAGTGGCCGATGTACCAGGTACGCGGGTCCGTGACGACCGTACGGGGTCGCGCGGACCGGCTCACCCGGCCCGAACGCGTCGACCACCATGCGCACCCGCTCCGACGCCTCGGCCGCCGCGCGACGCCCGCCGAGCCGATCAGCCCGGTCACCTGCGGACGGCACCGCGCCACCCCACCACGTCCATGGCCGAGAACACGCTCTTGGCCCCGCCGCTCCACGCATCCACACTGGCGGACGGACCAGTGTGAACGGGGGCGGGGCGATGGCGAGACGGCGGTCGAAGAAGGTCCGGCGCAGGAACGTGCGGCTGGCCGGCGGTGCGCTCGCCGTCTGCCTGTTCCTCGTGTGGCAGTTCCCCTGGGTGTTCCTCGGACTCGTCGGCACGGCCGGAGCCGGTACCGGCGGCTGGTACCTGTGGCGTGCGCACCGGCGCGAACGCCTCGGTGATCTCGCCTGGCGGGGCCGGGAGCGGCGGATCGCCCTGGAGCGGTCCATGGCCGCCGTCGACGCCATGACCTGGCAGGACTTCGAACAGTACGTCGCCGAACTGTGCCGCCGCGACGGCTGCACCGGAGTCCGTGTGGTCGGCGGCGCGGGCGACCTCGC
Source organism: Streptomyces sp. S6 (assembly GCF_054880855.1). Taxonomy (NCBI): domain Bacteria; kingdom Bacillati; phylum Actinomycetota; class Actinomycetes; order Kitasatosporales; family Streptomycetaceae; genus Streptomyces; species Streptomyces sp. S6. Next base: position 7,985 of record NZ_JBTYMC010000164.1, read on the forward strand.
CGCCGACGTCGTCGCCCGCCTCCCCGACGGCCGCCACCTCGTCGTCCAGGTCAAGCACTACGCACCCCACCGCAAGGTCCCCAGCGGCGACATGCAGAAGTTCGTCGGAATGGCCTTCGCCGAACACCACGCGGACGTCGCCCTGTTCGTCGCCACCTGCGGCTACAGCGTCCACGCCCGCGACCTCGCCCTCAGGCACAACATCATCGCCCTCGACCGGGACCTGTTCGGCTCCTGGAACAACGGGGCGCCGTTGTCGTCCGTGCTCTCCCTCGGAGGGAAGGGGAGGAACGCGGCCTGACGCCGTCACCCCCTCGGGACGAGCACGAGTCCGAGGTCGCCAGCACCGCTTTCGACAGCGCCTCCGCCCAGCCCCGCCGACCGATCCGCACCGCGAGTACCCGTTCCTGACCGGACTTCCGGGCCCAGTTGCTGCGGTGCATGAGCCACAGGAACGACAGCCTGATCCGCGTCATCCGCCGGAACGAGAACGGCGCGACGAAGCGCCCCGCACACAGCGCCGTGAACTCCCCGGGGATGCTGAGGGCCGACCCCTCTTCAGCTCTCGCGGATCCACAGCGAAAGATCACTGCTCGTCGCCACGGCGAGCGTCCGCCCCGAGGGCGAGAATCCGGCAGCCCGCAGTTCGGAGTAGTTCGAGTGGAAGAGGTGCCACCACCGCTCACCGTGCGGACCGGAGTGGGGCAGTCCGCTGCCACGGGAGAGCAGGACGCGCTCGTTGGGCCAGGCCGGGGCCACGACTTGCAGGGCCCAACCGCCTGAGGCGCCGGTGTGCAGTCCTCCGCCGAAGAGACCGGCGATGTGCACTCTGTGTCCGGCGACCGGCCCCAGGCCCGGACACGTGAGATCGGGGTCCGAGTCGGGAAAGTCGCCCTCGGGATCGCGGGCGATCTTCTCCCCCGTGACGGCGTCGAAGAGGCCATGACCGTCGTTCGAGACGACCATCACCAAGTCGTCCCCGGTGTCCGGACGCACCGCGAAACCGATCCCGAGCAGCCCGCCGACCGGCGTGTAGGCGACGCGCCTCCAGGGCTCGGGCGCCGGCACGACGGGAGCGGCGAGGAGCCGTTCGCGCATCGCCTGCTGGTACGGGGAGAACTCCGGCTCGCAGCCTGGCCGTTCAACCGGAGATTCCTTCTTCGTCGGCTTGTCCACACGGCCATGATCCACCCCGCGGCGCTCACGCCGGCGTGATCATAGTCGGATGGACACACGTTTCCTCGGTATCGGTGAAGTCACCCGACCTCCGTCCGTGGCGGTCGTGATCGACGTCATGCGGGCTTACACAGTCGCGGCCTGGGCCTTCGAGAGGGGCGCGGAGAAGATCGTGCTCGCCGGATCGCTGGACGAGGCCCTGGAGCTGAAGGCACGGCACCCGGACTGGACGGCGCTCAAGGACGGCCCGCCCGCGCCGGGGTTCGACGCGGTGAACTCGCCGGGGATGCTGCGGACCGCCGACCTCGCCGACCGGACGGTCGTGCAGAAGACCACGGCCGGCACGGTCGGCGCCCTGGCGGTCAGGGGCGCGTCGCTGGTGCTGTGCGCGAGCTTCGTGGTCGCCGAGGCGACGGCGAGGGTGCTGCGGACGCGGGGCGGTGACAGTGTGACGTTCGTGGTCACCGGCGAGGACGGCCGGGCGGACGAGGACCTGGCGTGCGCGCAGTACATCGCGCGGAGAGCCGTGGATCCCGGGACCGATCCCGCCGAGTACCTCCGCCGGGCCGCCGAGTCACGCGCAGCCGCCGAACTGACCGAGCGGATACGCAAAGGGGTCCACCCCGACGACGTCCGGCTCTGTCTCGAACTCGACCGGTTCCCCTTCGCGATGGTGGCGGCCCCGGAGGACGGGCTCATGGTCCTGCGGCCGTACGACGCCTCCGCCGGGCGGTAGAAAAACGGGCGAACCGGTTCGAGGGTTCGTGCGGGAGGCATTGACAGGTGCCCCGGGCGCTCCTAACTTCCCTCACGCGAACCGGTTCGACGTCGAAGGAGTGCCCGTGAACATCGGTGAGATCGCGCGGCGGGCCGGTGTCTCCCGGAGCACCGTCTCGTACGCGCTCAGCGGCAAGCGCCCGGTGTCGGAGGACACCCGCCGCAAGGTCCAGCGGGTCATCGACGAGCTCGGCTACCGCCCCAACGCCAGCGCCCGAGCCCTCGCCAACGGCCGCACCAGCACGATCGGCCTCGCGTTCCCGCCCGCCGGTGACCACTACACCGGCATGCAGCTCGATTTCATCGGCAGCGTCGTCGAAGCGGCGGCGGCCCACGACCACGACGTCCTCCTCTCCCCGAGCGGCGTCGACAGCGACCGCTCCTTCCAACGGCTGCTGGGGGAGCGGCGCGTGGACGGCGCGATCCTCATGGAGATCAAGCTGGCGGACGACCGCGTCGACCACCTGGCCGCCCTCGGCTTCCCCGCCGTCACCATCGGCCGCACCGCCCGCTCGGCGGGCGACTGGTGGGTGGCGCTGGACCACGCGACCCTGGCGGCGGCCTGCGTGCACCACCTCGCCGACCTCGGCCACCGCCGGATCGCCCTCGTCAACCGCCCCGAACGCCTCCTGCGCTCCGGCTACGAGTCGGCCCACCGGGGCCTGGAGGGCTTCACGAAGGCCGCCGCCGAACGCGGCCTGACCGTCCGCTCGTACTGCTGCGGCGACGACGCGGCCTCCGGCGAGGCGTGCCTGGAGCGGATCCTGTACGACGACCCGGCGACCACCGCGCTCGTCACCCTCAACGAAGCCGCGCTCGGCGGCCTGTACCGAGGGCTCGCGCACGCCGGCCGGCACGTCCCGCGCGACTTCTCCCTCACCGGCGTCGTGGCCGCCCGCTGGGCCGAGACCGTGACCCCGCAGCTCACGGCGGCCGACGTACCGGCCGCGCACATGGGCCGGCTGGCGGTGGACCTGCTCATCGAACGCCTCGGCACCCCGGACGCCCCCGCCCGCCACCACCTCCTGACCCCGCCGATCTCGCTGCGGGCCAGCACGGGCCCCGCCTGACCGAACTGCCGCCGTACGCACCCGACTTGACGGTTCACCCGCATATGTCATGCACACGTCACGCAACTCGCACATGGCAACGCCCGACGAGACAAGGAGCCCCGCCATGCACGTGCCCCGCACATCCCTGCTCGCAACCGCATTAGCCACCCTCCTCGCCCTCGCGCTTCCCACCACCTCCGCCCACTCCGCCGACACCACCCTCACCGTCGACTTCGCCACCGCCGGCGCCGCCCCCACCTACCACGCCTCCGGCACCCTCTACGGCATGACCGAGAACGGCACCCTCCCGCCGGACCACTTCTACAAGGACCTCAAGTGGAAGTTCGAGCGGGCCGGCGGCGCCCAGCTCGACCGCCCCGGCGGGTGGGCGGCCGGGAAGTACGACCGTCGCTGGAACTCCACCATCGCCCAGTACCGCCGCACCAAGTCCCTCGGCGGCACCTTCGTCATCCTCCCGCACGACATCTGGGGAGCCGACGGCACCACCACCCCCCGCTTCCCCGGCGACGGCGGCAACTGGTCCGACTTCGACGCCTTCTACGCCCGCCTCCTCGCCGACGTGAAGGCCGCCGGCGCCACCGACATGCAGTGGGACATCTGGAACGAACCCGACTGCTCGTTCTTCTGGGGCTCCGGCCAGCCCCAGTACCTGGAGATGTGGAAACGCGCCTACCAGAAGATCCGGACGGCGATCCCCGGTGCCGTCATCGTCGGCGCGAGCACCTGCGGCCACCCGGACCCGGGCAACACCTGGTGGAACACCTACCTCGACTACGTGAAGGCCAACAACGTCCAGCCGGACATCTACAGCTGGCACAACCTCCCCGGCGACCCGGTCGCCGACGGCAACTCCCTGCGGGCCAAGCTGTCGGCCCGCGGGATGACGACGTCCCGCCCGTTCCAGGTCAACGAGTACGCCGCGAGCAACGAGCAGAACCCCGGACGCGGCGGCTGGTACATCTCCCGTCTGGAGCGCGCCGGCGCGGACGGACTGCGCGCCAACTGGGCGGGCGGCGCGAACCTGCACGACTTCGCCGCGCGGCTGCTCACCAAGTCGGGGAGCCAGTACCTGCCGCTGGGGGAGTGGTTCCTGTACCGGTTCTACGGCTCGCAGACCGGCAACATCGTGAAGGTCACGCCCGGCACCAACACCGACGCGGTCGCCACCAAGGACAACACCGCCCGCGACGCGAAGATCCTGCTCGGCAGCAACGGCAACACCGGAAACGTCACCGTGAGTCTGGGCCGCCTCGACACCACGTCCGTCGTCGAGAACGGGCGCGTACGGGCGGTCGTCCAGCGCGTCCCGAACAACGGGGGCGGCGCGGTCACCGGGCCCGTCACCGTCTCGGACCAGCAGCTCACCATCAGCGGCAATTCGGCGTCCGTGCGGGTGCCGTGGACCGACGCGGCCGACGGCTACACCGTCACCCTGCTGCCGCCGTCGAACACGACCGTGTCGACCGTCGCCGTCGTCCAGCACAGCGGGCAGTGCCTCGACGACACGAACCTCTCCACCGCCGACGGCACGCAGTACCGGCAGTTCCCCTGCGAGGGCGGGTTCCAGCAGATGCTGGACCTGAAGCCGGTCGCCGGACGCGCCGACACCTACACCATGGTCAACCAGCTGAGCGGCAAGTGCCTCGGTGTGGCCAACGCGTCGACCGCCGACGGGGCGGCCGTCCAGCAGGACGCCTGCGACGGGGGCACGGACCAGATGTTCACGCTGAACCCCGTGAGCGCGCTCGGCAACGCGAAGGACCGCCAACTGGTCGCCGTGCACAGCGGGAAGTGCGTCGACGTGACCGGCGTGTCCACCGCGGCGAGTGCGGTCGTCCACCAGTGGACGTGCGACGCGGCGAGCGCGCTGGCGAACAAGCGGAACCAGGTGTGGCGGCTGTCGGGACTGGGGTGAGCCTCAGGCCGTCGTCCCCCCTTTGATCACCGTCGCGCTGATCTGCCGGACCTGCGGCAGCGTCGTCACCATGTGCGCGACGACCCGGTCGCTCAGGCAGACGTGCTGGTGCGGGATGTCGCCGGGGAAGCGCGCGAAGTCCCCGGCGGCCAGGTCGACCGGCTCGGTGAGCGGGCCGGTGCGGAGCTTGCCGGTGATGACGTAGACGTGGTGGAGGGTGCCCGGCGCGTGCGCGGCGATCGGCTCGGGCCGGCCCGCCGCACGCTCCAGGCGCAGGACGAGGGTACGGACGTACCCGGAGCCGTACACCTCGTCCAGGAGCCGCTCCGACCAGTTCCCGGTGGTGTTCCACTCGCCCTCGTCGTGGCGCTGGACGTAGACGGGGGTGCCCCACTCGGTGAGGAGTCTGCGGGCCGGGACGTCGAGGGCGGAGCCCAGGAGGGAGAGGGTCTCGACGGTCGGGTTGCCGGAGCCCTGCTCGATCTTGGACAGCGTCTGCTTCGACAGTCCGGAACGGCGGGCCAGTTCCCCGAGCGACATCGCCCGCTCCAGGCGGAAACGGCGGACATTGCGCGCGACGAGCTCGTTCTCGTGATGCTGGTCGTCACTTTTAATGTGCATGGTGTCAATGTTGACGGACGGGAGGCCGCCTGCCCATGCTTGTCACGTAAAGCTTTCCGAATGGTGCAATGAAATTGACGCCATCCCTCGAAGCCGAGGTGAAACGCATGACCACCGCTCCCGAGGTCCGCGACGACAGGGCCGCCGTCGACAAGGCCATCAGCCTCCTCACCGCCTTCGGTGACCGGGGCAGCAGCGGCGTCGGAGTGAGTGAACTCGCCCGCCGGGCGCAGTTGAGCAAGTCGACCGCGTTCCGGCTGCTGGGCTCGCTGGAGCGCAACGGCGTCGTGGAGCGCGTCGGCACCGACTACCGCCTCGGTGAGCGCCTGCACCAGCTCGGCCGCTCGGTCTACGCCCCCGACCACGACCACGTCCACGACCTCCTCCTCCCGCACCTCACGGACCTCTACGAACTCACCCGGCACACCGCGCACCTCGCCGTCCTGCACGGCACGGACGTCGTCTACCTCGCCAAGCTCTACGGCCACCGCCCCGCCCCCGTCCCCTCCCGGGTCGGCGGCCGGCTCCCGGCGCACGCGACGGCGGTCGGCAAGGTCATGCTCGCGTACGACGCGGAAGCCGCCGCCCAGACGCTCTCGGCCCCGCTGCACCGCTTCACCCCGCACACCCTCGCCGACCCCACCGCCCTGCGCGCCGAACTCGACCGCGTCCGCCGCGAGGGCATCGCGTACGACGACGAGGAGAGCCGCCCCGGCCTCAGCTGCGTCGCCGCGCCCGTCCTGGACCGCGCCGGGCGCCTCGTCGCCGC
>NZ_JBTYMC010000165.1:0-14305 GCF_054880855.1 Streptomyces sp. S6
CGCTCGGCCCGCCGCGCCGCCCGGCGACCCCTGAGCCCCGCCTCGCCCCAACCGCCCCTTGCCCCACGGCCCTTCACGCTCCTGGGCGCGCTCCCGAGAGACCTGTATTCCGTCTGCCCGGTCTGAGTAGGAACACTCATGCCGGGGTCCACGCGGCCGGTCTACGGTGCTCGTGTGACTGACGTCAGGGTGCGGGTGCTGGAAGGCCCGCTGCGTACGGAGTGGTTCTGCGGGGTGACCGCGCTGAGCTGGGTCGCCATGGCCGTGGCGGGGGCGACGGGCCTGTTCGGGGCGAGCCCTGCGGGGCCCGTGGTCCTGGGGTGCCTGGGGCTGCCGGTGCTGCTGCACCTCGCGCTGCGCGGGCGGTTCGCGGTGCGGTTCGACGACACCGGGGTGACGGTGCTGCGCCCGTGGTCGCGGCGGCGGCTGGCCTGGGACGAGGTGACCGGCGTGGGGTTCGAGCGGCTGCGGCTCGCGGAGGACGACGTCGAGCGGTGGGCGGTGTCCGTGGTCGCCGGGGAGCGGTCGCTGCCGCTGGTCACCGTCGAGGGCGCGGTCGACGAGGACCAGCCGTCGCGGGATCTCCTGGAACACCACGGGCGCCTGTTCGCGCCGCTGGCCCGGCGGGGTCTCCGGCCTGCGGAGGCTGCGGAACGCCTGTATTTCGACCGTGCGGTGGGCTCGTTGTCAGTGGGCTGATCCATACTGGCGGCATGGAATTCGTCGTCTTCATGACGCTGCCGGGGCTGGTCGTCCTGCTGACGGCCGTCGCGTTCACGGACCAGCTCCTGTTACGCGCCGGCCGGGCGGGTCTCCTGCCCTGGCGCAACTCCGCCCGCCAGGGCCAGATCTCGGCGACGGGCTTCGAACAGCTCCACGCCGCCCTGTCCGCGGGCAAGCAGAACGAACTGAAGGAACGCCAGTCGTCGCTGGTCCTGCGGGACGACGAGGAGGACGGCGCTCCCCCGCACCGCACGACGGTCGACCTGGACGGCGGGCGGGCGGTCGTCCGAATACCCGGCACGCGCCCCTAACCGAGGCTCAGGCCGTCGACATGCTCCACGTTCCGCCGGTCCTCGTCGTCCGTGCCGGCCTCGGCGGCGAACCAGGCGTCGAGGATCTCCTTGAGGACGGGCCCGGAGGTCAGGCGCAGCCCCAGCGCGAGGACGTTCGCGTCGTTCCAGCGGCGGGCCCCGTCGGCGGTGTAGGCGTCGGTGCACAGGGCAGCGCGCACGCCGGGGACCTTGTTGGCGGCGATGGACGCGCCGGTCCCGGTCCAGCAGCAGACGACGGCCTGGTCGGCCCGGCCCTCGGCGACGTCCCGCGCGGCGGCCTCGGAGCAGAAGGCCCACCCCGGGTCGTCCCCCTCGCGCAGCGCTCCGTGCGTGAGCACCTGGTGGCCCCGTTGGCGCAGGTCGGCGACGAGGGTGCGGGCGACGGGTTCGTCCATGTCGGAGGAGACGGCGATTCGCATGCGGCCAGCCTACTGAGCACCGTCGGCCGCGCAGGCGGCTACCAGTCGTCCCCGAACGGCAGCTTGTCCAGGTCGCCGTCGAAATCGGCGAACCCGGGGAGCGTATCCGGTGCGGTGAGCGGCTGTTCGGTCCAGATGCACTTGCCGGTGGCGGTGTAGCGGGTTCCCCAGCGCCGGGTGAGCGCGGTGACGAGCTGGAGTCCCCGGCCGCCCTCGTCGGTGTCGGTGGCCCGGCGGATGCGGGGCATAGTGAGGCTGCCGTCGAAGACCTCGCACACGAGGTGGGTGTCGTGCAGGAGGCGCAGCCGTGAGCGGCCCCGGGCGTGCCGGACGACGTTGCCGACGAGTTCGCTGACGAGGAGTTCGGTGGTCGGGATGAGGTCGTCGAGGTGCCAGGCGGCGAGTTGTTCGCGGACGTGGCCCCGGGCCTGCCCCGCGGCCTTCGGGTCGTCGGGGAGCCACCAGGAGGCCATCTTCGCGGCGGGCAGGGAGTGCAGCCGGGCGACGAGGAGCGCGGCGTCGTCGGCGGCCTGCTGGTCGGCGGGCAGGAGCCGGGAGGTCAGCCGGTCGCAGAGGGACTCCAGGTCGGCGGCGGTGCCGTCGCGCTGCGCGGTGCGCAGGAGGCGGCCCAGATCGGCCATGCCCTGGTCGATCTCGCGGGTCGCGGACTCGACGAGGCCGTCGGTGTAGAGGACGAGCAGGCTGCCGTCGGGGACGGCGAGTTCGACGGTCTCGAAGGGCGGTTTCGCGGCGCCGAGCGGCGGGTCGACGGCGGTGTCGGGGAAGTGGACGGTGCCGTCGGGGTGGACCAGCGCCGGTGGCGGGTGCCCGGCGCGGACGACGGAACAGGTCTGGGTGGTGGAGTCGTACAGGGCGTACAGGCAGGTGACGTAGGAGCGTTCGCCCATGGCGCTCACGATGTCGTTGAGGTGGCCCATGATCTCGTCGGGCGGGAGTTCCAGGGCGGCGAGGGTGTGCACGGCGGTGCGCAGCCGTCCCATGGTGACGGCCTCGGGCAGGCCGTGCCCCATGACGTCGCCGACGACGAGGGCGACCTGGCCGCCGGAGAGCAGGATGACGTCGTACCAGTCGCCGCCGACGTCCATGCCCTGGCCGGCGGGGAGGTAGCGGGCGGCGGAGGTGCAGGCGGGCAGGGCGGGCAGGGCGTCCGGCAGGAGGCTGCGCTGGAGTTCGCGGGACCGGGTGTGCTCGGCGTCGTAGAGGCGGGCGCGGTCCAGGGCCTGGGCGACGAGGGCGCTGATGGTGGCCAGCAGGGTGCGTTCCTCGTCGGTGAGGCGGCGCGGGCGGTCGAAGGCGACGACGCAGATGCCGAAGGTCGTGCCGGACGCGGTGAGCGGCAGGAACGCCCAGGCCTGTTTCCCGGCGCGCTCGGGCATGCCCACCGCCTGGGGGGAGCGTTCGACGAGTTCACCGGCGGAGGAGAGGAACAGCGGGGTGCCGTGGGTGACGGCGTCCCAGGAGGGGTTGCGCGGAGCGCGGCGGCAGCCGTCGACCTCGGCGAGGAACGCGTCGGGGTAGCCGACGGCGCCGACGTTGCGCAGCCGGTCGTCCTCGATGACCTGGACGAGGAGTCCGGTGGCGGCGAACGGCGGGAGCACCCGGCGCGCGACGGCGTCGACGACGTCCTGGGAGGTGGTCGCCTTGGCGAGGGCGGCCGTCAGTTCGGCGATCCTGGCGGCCCGCCGGGAGGCGGCGCGCTCCCCGGCACGGCGTTCGTCGGCGAGCCTGCGCTTCTCGGTGACGTCGGTGAAGTACAGCGTGCGGCCGTCGGGGCCGGGTACCAGGCGCAGGTGGTAGCGGCGGCACGTGTCGCTCGGCTGGACGTCGAACTCGGTGGGTCTCTCCTCGGCGGCGGCCTTGCGGCAGCGCTGTTCGAGGCCGGTGAGGTGCCGGACGGCGGGGACGTCCCACAGGGTGCGGCCGAAGAGTTCCTCCTCGGTGAGGCCGAGGGTGCGTTCGGCCTCGACGTTGGCGAAGGTGATCCGCCAGTCGTCGTCGACGGAGAGGAAGCCGTCGCTCATGTGGCGCAGGGCGCGGCCGAGGGCGTCGCGGCCGGGGCGGGAGTCGTCGCTGTGCCAGCCCATGCCGGTCAGCCGGTCCGGCTCGCCGTTCGCGTGGTAGGTGGCCTTGCCGCGGGTGCGGGTCCAGTCCCAGCCGCCGTCGAGCCGGCGGACCCGGTACTCGGCCTCGAACACGTCGTGGTCGCGCACCGCGCGTTCGGCGAGGGCGAGGGTGGGGGCGAGGTCGTCGGGGTGGACGACGCGGATCCAGCTGTCGATGTGCCCGGTGAAGTCGGCGGGGCGGGTGCCGTACAGCTCCATGGCCGCCTCGTCCCAGACGAGGACGCCGGTGCCGAGGTCCCAGTCCCAGGAGCCGACGCGGGCCTCCTTGACGGCCTCCCGCAGCCGGACGTGGTGTTCGCCGCGCGGGCGGGGGGTGAGCGGCGGGGCCTGTCCCATGCGTTCCTCGGCCCAGGCGGCCAGGGCGCGCAGGTACGACCACTGTGCGGGCGTCGGCTGCCCGGAGTCGCCGGTGACGAGGGTGAGGGCGCCGATGCTGTGCTCGCCCCGGTAGAGCGGCAGGGCGGCGAGGCCGGTGCCGGGCCAGGCGGCGTCCTTGTCGCCGGGGAGGGGGTCCCAGAGGCCGCTGCCGCGGTGCAGGGCGCGGGCGGGGGCGAGCGGGCCGTTCTGGTCGATCAGCTCCCAGGCGCGGGTGAGGGCGGTCGGCAGTCCGGTCGAAGAGACCAGGCGCAGCGGGGACTTGAGGCCGCGCAGGTGGATCGTGCCACCGAGGGCGCCCAGCTCGGCGACGGCGTGCTGAAGGGTCAGACGGAAGACTTCGCTCTCCGGGATGCCGGGACCTACCGTGCCGAGCAAAGCCAACCGCGCGTTCATGCTGGGAACCTTATCGTTCACGTCTCGGACGAAAGCGTGCTTCGCAGAATTCTCACCGGTCACGGGGGTCTTGCGCCATGCGGAGGGCAACCCCGTTTCGTGCGCGGCGACTTCGGGCGGTGCTGTTTCGGGCGGTGCTGTTTCAGGCGGTGCCGTCGTACAGGCGTCGTTCGAGCGGGATGCCGAAGCTCGGGCGGGTGCGGACGTCGCCGTAGAAGGCGGCGAGGCGTTCGGTCTCCGCCTTGAGGGCGCTCGCGCTGACGTTCTTCTCGTAGAGGTGGGTGGCGATCTCGCCGTCGGCGCGCTGGGCCCAGGCGCCGACGATCCGGCCGTCCCACCAGATCGTCGGCCCGATGTTGCCGTTGGTGTCGAACAGGTCGGCGGTGCGGTCGGGCCGGAGGTACCAGTCGCGGTGGCGCCAGCCCATCGAGGTGGGGTCGAGGGCGGGCAGCAGGGCCACGCCGGGCTCGACGGGCGCGGGCGCCTCCAGGTCGGCGGGCAGGGCGTGGCCGTCGCCGTGGTCGAGGGTGACGGCGACGGCGCCGGTCTCCGCGAGGGCCTTGCGGGTGTCGGTGAGGTTCCAGCCCGTCCACCACTTGACGTCCTCGGTGGTCGCCGGTCCGAACACTTCCAGGTACCGGGTGACGAGCGCCGCGCGGGCCTGCGCGGCGGGCAGCTCCGGGTGCGGTTCGACGGGCCGCCACCGGAACTGCGAGGACGCCCAACTCCCCAGCGGGCGCCCGCGCCTGATCCTGCTCTCGGCCGCCATGACGCCGAGGAACCGGTTCGCGATCTTCGGCCTCGCCTCGTACTTCTTGCCGGGCGACTGGACGATGCGCTCACTCAACTCCGGGACGGCGGCGGAGAGCTGAGCGGCCGTCGCCTCACCGAGTCCGGCGAGCGCGCTCTCGACCAGGCGTTCGACGGCCGTGAACTTGTCCTCGTCCCAGTCGAGTTGCTCGGCGAGGACCTTGAGGAGGTCACGGCGCAGGCGGGCCGCGACCGGGCGGGCGGCTGCCGCGTCGATCACCGGGGCGAGGTCGCGGGGCACCACGAACACCGTGCGCCGCATGCACAACATCCGCACCAGCGTGCCGTCTTCGTACTGCGCCCGCTCCAACCGCGCCACGGACGGCTCGTGCTGACGGGCTGCCACCGACAGGTAGACGCTCGCCGGGTCCGTGGCGTGTAGCGCCAGCACCGACTCGGCGGCCTCCTCGGGGGTGGCCGCGCGCAGAGCCGGGGTGAGGCGGTGACGGGTGGTCAGGAGGGCGCGGCGGTGGGTGTCGGTGAGTCTGGGGAGGGGGGTGGTCATGGCGCCGGAGGATACCGGGAGGGCGGGGTGCGTGACGCCTCGGCCACGGGGGCACGCGCAGCTCGGCGCGCGCGGATCGCCCGGCTGGAGTCGGGGGAGAGGCGGACGTCGTCGGCGATCACTCACTCCTCCCCCTCACATCCCCCGCACCCGCTCCAGCACCCCCTTCGCCGCCCGGTTGCGGCCGTGGGGGCGCAGGCGGGACAGGAGGGTGTGGAGGTGGGTGTCGAGGCGGGGGCTGGTGACGGTGGGGTGGAGGTCGAGGAACGCGTGGGCGGTGGCGCAGGCGCGGTCGAGGTGGCCCGCGTCCAGGTGGGTCGACGCCAGGTCGGCCAGGGTGATGGCGGTGGAGCGGCGTTCGTCCGGGGGCCGGTTCCTGAGCGACGTCTCCAGTGCGCGGACGGTCGCCCGGTGGTCGCCTCGCGCACGGTGGACGTACGCCTGTTGCAGCGCGAGGGCGCCGGGGTGGAACGCGCCGACCGGCAACTCCCCGGCGTCACCGGCCCGTTCGAGGCACCGCTGGGCCCTCTCCAGCGTCGCCAGGCACCCCGGGTCACCGTCCCCCGCCTGCACGACCGCCAACTGTCCGACGAAGAAGGCGTGTTGCCGTGAGGGCGCGTACCGCACCCCGATCCGTACCGCCTCCTCCGCCAGCTCCCGCGCCTGCCCGGTGTACCCCAACTGGTGGGCCTGCACGCTGAGTCCGCGCAGTGCGACCGCCCGCCCGGCCCGGTCCCCCGCCTCCTCCGCCAGCCGGGCGGCGGCCCCGTACATCCGCTGGGCGAGGGCGTGCCGTCCGCCGTCGTAGGCCACGAACCCGCACAGGTACGCCAACTGCGCCGCCACCTCGAACAGTTCACGCCGCACCCCGGGCGTGGCGACGCCGCGCAGCCAGGGCAGCACCACCGCCCCCAGGAACCGTCCGAGCGGCTCCCGCACGCTCCCGGACCCGAAGGCGTCGTCGCTGCGGGAGAACAGTTCGAGGAGCTGCCGCGCCGACTCGACGTGGGCCATGCCGACACGGCCCTCGTCAGCCCCGTACGCGGCGGCGGTTGAACCCCCTTGAGCGAGATCCCCCGGCACGTACACGTCCCACCGCCCGACCCTCCGCAGCGCCCCGTCGAGAAGCTCCACCCCTCCGAGCAGCTCCGTCCGCACCCCCTCCTGCGCGAGCCCGGTCTCGGCGGCCCGCACCCGTCTGCCGAGCCGGTCCGACAGCGCCTGGGCCGCCAACTCCGGTGCGGGGGGCCGGGGTCGGGTGCCGGAGAGCCAGTGGGCGACGGACGTGCGGTCGTAGGTCAGGGCGAACCCCTGTGCGCCGCCCAGGGAGTTGACCTCGCGGGCGAGGCGCGCGCCGGACCAGCCGGCCTCGTCGAGAAGCGCGCGCAGGACGCGGTTCGGTGTACGGAGTCGTCGCACGGTCACCCCCGGCGGACGTTCAACGTCCGCTCGTGTTCAACACACCGGTCAGCGGTACGGGCGCCGCGCGGGGCCGGCGTCGTACAGGCTCAGGATGTGTCCGCGCGGGCGGTCGTCCGCAGTGTGCAGACGGCGCACACGGTCGCTCTCCGGCGCCGCCCGAGCGCCCCCGCTCCCCCGCCTCTCCCGAGAGGACCCCCATGATCCGAGAGGACTCCCCCATGACCTCCTCCCTCGACCTCTTCCGTCTCGAAGGCGCCCGCGCGCTCGTCACCGGCGCCTCACGGGGCATAGGCAAGGCGGTCGCCGTCGCGCTCGCCGACGCGGGGTGCGAGCTGGCGGTGACCGCCCGGACGACGGACGCGCTGGACGACACCGTCCGCGCGGTGGAGGAGCGGGGCCGCAAGGCGACGGCGCTGGCCGGTGATCTGGAGACGCCGGGTGTCGCGGCGGAGCTGGTGGAGCGGGCGGCCCAGGCGCTCGGGGGCCTCGACGTCGTCGTCCACAACGCGGGCGTGACCCCGGCGGACGATGCCGGCGGGATGCTGCTCGTGCAGTTGCAGGACCTGCCCGAGCCCGCGTGGGACCGGGTGATCGCGGTGAACCTCGACGCGACGGCGGCGCTGTGCCGGACGGCTCACCCCTACCTCGTCGAGTCGGACCGGGCCAGCCTGGTGCTGATGTCCTCCACGGCCGCGATCCTCGGCGCCCCGCTCCTGGACTCGTACGCGGCGACGAAGGCGGCCCAGGTGTCGCTGGCGCGGAGCCTCGCGGTGGGCTGGGCGCGGCAGGGCATCCGGGTGAACGCGGTCTGCCCGGGGTGGACGCTGACGGACATGACGACGTTCGCGAGCGGGACGGACGCGCTGTCCCAGTGGCTGATGGGGCACGTTCCGCTGGGCCGGTGGGCGACGGTGGAGGAGATCACCGGCTCGGTCCTGTTCCTGGCCTCCCCCGCCTCCTCGTACGTCACGGGCCACGCGCTGGTCGTGGACGGCGGGGTGTCGGTCCCGGACGGCGGTCTGGGAGGCCACCCGAAGCCGCCGTCACCCCTCGCCGCCTCCTGAGGCACCCAGCGCCCTCAGCAGGAACGGCAGCATCCGTTCGGCGACCCCCTCCGCGTCCCGCGCCTCGGTCGGCCGCGCGGTGAGCAGCAGGCGGCTGACCATCGGGCCGGTGACGAAGTCCGCGACCAGGTCGGCGTCCCGGACGGGGGCGATCTCGCCCCGCTCGACGGCGCGGCGGACGATCTCCTCGACGCGCTCCCGCACGGGTGTCGTGAACGCGGCGGTGACGGCCTCGGCGAGGGCGGCGTTGTGGGCGGCCTCGCCGATGAGGGCGCGCAGGAGGCGGCCGTTCTCGCCGGTCAGGCCGGCGGCCTTGTCGCGCAGGAGGGCACGGAGGTCGCCCTCCAGGGTGCCGGTGTCGGGGCGCCGCTCCAGGTCCTTCGCGAAGTCGGCGGCAGCGGCGAGGACCAACTCCTCCTTGGAGGACCAGCGGCGGTACAGGGTCGCGGTGGAGACGCCGGCGCGGGCGGCGACGGCGGCGGTGGTCAGCGCGCCGTACCCGCTCTCGGCGAGGACCGCGAGGGTCGCCTCGATGAGCGCGCGGTCGCGGGCGGCGTCGCGGGGGCGGCCTCGGCGGGCCGGTGCCGGGTCGGTGTCGGTGTCGGTGTCGGTGTCGGGGAGGGGTGCGGTCACGAAACGAGAATACATATATGCGAAACGAAACAATTTCGTTTTGTATATCCTGGGGCGCATGTCCCTCGACACCATGACCACACCCGCGGCCGGCGCCGCAGCCACCGTCTCCCGGCTGCACGCCACGTTCGCGACCGGCCGCACCCGCCCCGCCGCCTGGCGCAGGCAGCAACTCCGTGCGCTGCGCGGCCTGCTGATCGACCGTCAGAGCGAACTGTCCGACGCGCTGCACACCGACCTCGGCAAGAGCCCACTGGAGTCGTACCTCACCGAACTCGGCTTCGTCGTCAACGAGATCGACCACACGCTGCGTCATCTGAACCGCTGGATGCGCCCGCGTCGCGTCGGCGTCCCGCTCTCGCTGGCGCCCGCCCGCGCGCGGACCGTGCGGGAGCCGCTCGGCACGGTGCTGATCGTCAGCCCGTGGAACTACCCCCTCCAACTGGCGCTCGGCCCGCTCGTCGGCGCGCTCGCGGCGGGCAACTGCGCGGTCGTCAAGCCCAGCGAGCTGGCCCCGGCGACGTCGGCGGCGCTCGCGCACTGGCTGCCGAAGGTGCTGGACCCGCAGGCGGTGGCGGTCGTCGAGGGCGGGGTGCCGGAGACGACGGCGCTGCTGGAGCAGCGGTTCGACCACATCTTCTACACCGGAGGCGGCGCGGTCGGGCGGATCGTCATGACCGCCGCCGCCCGTCATCTCACGCCGGTCACACTGGAGTTGGGCGGGAAGTCCCCCGCGATCGTCGAGCCCGGCACCGACCTCGCGACCGCCGCGCGGCGGATCGCCTGGGGGAAGTTCATGAACGCCGGACAGACCTGCGTCGCCCCCGACTACGTCCTCGCGGTCGGGGAGGCGGCGGACGGGATCGAGGGTCATCTCGCGGCGGCCGTCCGGGAGATGTACGGGCAGCGGCCCGCCGAGAGCGCGGACTACGGGCGGATCGTGAACGAGCGGCAGTTCGACCGGCTCACCGGGCTCCTCGGGGACGGGCGGACGGTCGTCGGCGGGGAACACGACAAGGAGTCGCTGTTCATCGCGCCGACCGTCCTCGCCGACGTCTCCCCCGAGTCGGCCGTCATGCGGGAGGAGATCTTCGGTCCCGTCCTGCCGATCGTCCGGGTGCCCGATCTCGACGCGGCGATCTCCTTCGTCACCGGCCGGGACAAGCCGCTCGCGCTGTACGCGTTCGTCGGCTCCTCCCGCTCCAAGAAGCGCATCGAGGCCGAGACGTCGTCCGGCGCGCTGGCCTTCGGCGTCCCCAACGCCCATCTCACCGTCCCCGGGCTGCCGTTCGGCGGGGTCGGCGAGAGCGGTGTGGGGCGCTATCACGGCGCCCACTCCATCGACACCTTCAGCCACCACAAGGCCGTCCTCGACAAGCCCCTCCTGCTCGACCCCCTGCGGGTGGCGTACCCGCCGTTCACGCAGGTCAAGGAGCGGATCCTGCGGCGCCTGGTGTGACGTCGGCGGGGACCGGCACCCTGGTCGCCGGGCCGTTGTCAGTGGGGCGCGTTACGGTGCGAGGAACCGCACTTCTTGGAGGCTCGCATGGCTTCTCGGCTCAACCCGTACCTGTCGTTCACCGGTGAGGCGCGTCAGGCGCTGGAGTTCTACGAGCGGGTCTTCGGCGGCACGCTCACGCTGAACACGTACGGCTCCTTCGGCCAGGAGGCCGGTACCGACTTCACCGACAAGATCATGCACGGCATGCTGGAGACGCCCGCCGGCTTCACCCTGATGGCCGCCGACTCCCCGCCCGGCATGCCCCAGTCCGCCGGACACCGCGACTCCATCAGCCTCAGCGGGGACGACGACGCCGACCTCCGCGGCTGGTGGGAGCAGCTCTCCGACGGCGGCTCGGTCGCGGTCCCCCTGGACAAGCAGATGTGGGGCGACGTCTTCGGGATGTGCACCGACCGGTTCGGGGTGCCGTGGATGGTCAACATCACGGCGTCCGAAAGCTAGTCGAGGCAGAACTCGTTGCCCTCGGGGTCGGCCATGACCACCCAGCCCCCGCTCATCGGAGGCTGGGCGGGGAAGCGCTGGACGACGGTCGCGCCGAGGGCGACGAGTCGGGCGGCCTCGGTCTCCAGGGCGGCCAGGCGGGCGTCCCCCTCCAGACCGGGGGCCGCGCGGACGTCGAGGTGGACGCGGTTCTTCGCGGCCTTGCCCTCGGGGACGCGCTGGAAGAAGACGCGGGGGCCGTGTCCGTCCGGGTCCTCGATGGCCGCCTTCGACTCCCGCTCCTCCTCCGGTACGCCGACCTTCGCGAGGAACTCGTGCCACGCCTCCCAGGCGTCGGCTCCCTCGGGGAGTTCGACGCCGGGCGGCGCCGGGACGACGTACCCGAGGGCCTCGGCCCAGAACGCGGCGAGGGAGCGGGGTTCACGGGCGTCGAAGGTGATCTGGAGGTGGCGGCTCAAGGGAGGCTCCTTCAGGTGTACGGGTCTCGTCGACCGGCTCTGCGTCCACTCTGACCCCGATCTAGGACAGAACCCGTCCTACATCACCACGAGCCGCACGCTTTCACGACACCACCGCCCGCCCCACCAGCAGCACCACCGCCCCCGCGATGGCCTCCGCGTCGATCCCGGCCCCCCGCATCTGCTCCTCCGGCGTGGCCGACCCCGGCATCCCCCGCACCGCGAGCCGCACGAGCCTCGGCTGCGGGCGCCCGTCGGCGAAGGCGGCGGCGACCGCGTCACCGAGCCCGCCCTCGGGCCGATGGTCCTCGACGGTCAGCAGACACCCGGTGTCGGCGGCAGCCGCCCTGAGCGCCACCTCGTCCACGGGCTTCACGGAGTACAGGTCGATCACCCGCACCGCGATCCCCGCCGCGTCCAGCAGCTCCGCCGCCTTCAGCGCCTCGTGGACGGTCGCGCCCGCGCCGATCACCGTCACCCGGTCCTCGGGCCCCGACCGCAGCGTCTTCGACCCGCCGACGGGAAATTCCTCGTCCGGCCCGTACAGCACCGGCATCGGCGAGCGGCAGGTCCGCAGGTACCCGATGCCGGGCAGGGAGGCCATCTCCCGCACCAGGTAGGCCGTCTGGGGCGCGTCGCAGGGGTGCAGGACCGTCGACCCGTGCACGGCACGCATCATCGCCAGGTCCTCCAGGCCCATCTGCGAGGGCCCGTCCTGCCCGATGGAGACCCCCGCGTGCGACCCGCACAGCTGGATCGCGAGCCCCCCGACAGCGGCCATCCGGACGAAGTCGTGCGCCCGTGTGAGGAACGCGGCGAACGTCGCCGCGAACGGCGTGTACCCGCGCGCCCGCATCCCCACCGCCGCGGCGACGAGCTGCTGTTCGGCGATGTAGCACTCGAAGTACCGCTCGGGGTGCGCCTTCTCGAACGCCTCCGCCTTGGTGGAGTCACCGACCTCCCCGTCCAGCACGACGACGTCGTCCCGGTCGGAGCCGAGCGCGGCGAGCGCGTCCCCGAAGGCGGCCCGGGTGGCGACCTGGTCGCCCACCTCGTAGCGCGGCCATGACACCGGGGAGGGTGCGGACCGCCCGACGCCCCGGCCACCCGTGGGCAGCGCCACCCCGACCCGTGCGGACCGCACCCCGCCGAGTTCCTCGATCGCCCGCTCGGCGTCGGGCAGCGGCTTCCCGTGGAACCCCTCCCGGTCCTCGACCTCGGCGACCCCCTTGCCCTTGAGGGTGCGGGCCAGCACGGCGGTGGGCCGGCCCTCGGTCGCGGCGGCCTCGCGGTACGCGGCGTCGACGGCGGCGACGTCATGGCCGTCCACGGTGACGGTGTGCCAGCCGAAGGCGGCCAGCCGGGTCGCGTACGCGCCGAGGTCCCAGCCGTGCCGGGTCGGGCCGCGCTGGCCGAGGCGGTTGACGTCGACGATCAGGGTCAGGTTCGCGAGATGTTCGTGCCCGGCGTGCTCGACGGCCTCCCACACCGAGCCCTCGGCCAGCTCGCTGTCCCCGCACAGCACCCACACGCGGTAGGGCGGTTGCTCCAGCCGCCGGCCGGCGAGGGCCATGCCGACGCCGACGGGCAGCCCTTGGCCGAGGGAGCCGGTGGCGATGTCCACCCACGGCAGCCGGGGCGTCGGGTGCCCCTCCAGCCGGCTGCCCGCGCGGCGGAAGGTGAGCAGTTCCGTCTCGTCCACGGCCCCGGCCGCCCGGTACATCGCGTACAGCAGGGGGGAGGCGTGGCCCTTGGAGAGGATCAGGCGGTCGTTGCCGGGGTGGTCGGGGTGCGCGAAGTCGTAGCGCAGATGGTGGGCGAGCAGAACGGCGCCGAGGTCCGCCGCCGACATGGACGAGGTCGGGTGACCCGAGCCCGCCGCCTGCGCGGCGCGTACCGCGTCCACCCTCAACTGCTGTCCCAGTTCGGCCAGTTCGTCGTACCGCATGGATCGGTCCTCACTCGTACGGGCGGGTGTCGCGGTCGTCCGCGTAGGGGGTCGCCGGGGGGACGATCAGCCTCCTGCGGCGCGCGATGCTCGCGAAGGTGAACGTGCCGATCACGCCGACGACCATGAGAATCACCCCGATCAGGTCGAGGTTCGTCCCGTCCACGTGCCAGTCCGTGGCGAACGTGAGGATCGCTCCGACGGCGATCAGGGCAAGGCATCCTCCCAGTCCCATGAGTCCTGCTCCTTTCCGCCCGGCGCACATCGCCGGACGTGCCCCGGGTACCCGCGCGACGGCCGACGACACCGAGGAGTGAACCGACGTGAACATCGCTTTCCTGGCCGCCCCCGAAGGCACCGAGCAGATCGAGCTGACCGAGCCGTGGCGGGCGGCCTTGTCCGCCGGGGACCGGCCGTCCCTCCTGTCCACCCGGCCGGGCACCGTGCAGGCGTTCCGCCATCTCGACCGGGGCGACGTGTTCCCGGTGGACGGCACGGTCTTCGAGGCCGACCCCGGGGAGTTCGGGGCGCTCGTCCTGCCCGGCGGAGTGGCCAACCCCGACGCGCTGCGCGTCGACCGGGCCGCCGTCTCGTTCGTCCGCGCGTTCTTCGACGCGGGCAAGCCGGTCGCCGCGATCTGCCACGCGCCGTGGCTGCTGATCGAGGCGGACGTCGTGGCCGGGCGGGTCCTGACGTCCTGGCCGAGCCTGCGCACCGACATCCGCAACGCGGGCGGCACCTGGGCCGACGTCCCCGTCCAGGTCTGCGACCACGGCCCGAACCTGCTGGTGACGAGCCGCAGGCCGGACGACCTGCCGGAGTTCACGCACGCTGTGACGGAGGTGTTCGCGAAGACCTGAGCGCGAGCGCCCCCGCGTTACGGCCCCCGGCCGAGGGGTACCCGGCGCGCATGACACACATCGACCGTCTCGAACATCTCGACAAGCACCTGGTGGAGGAGTTGGCGGAGGTCGCCAGGGAGACGATCCGGGAGGAGCTGCGGGAGCAGACCCGCAGGCAGCGGCGCCGGGCGGCGCTGTACGCCGCGTCCGGGGCGGTGGCCCTGTACGCGGGCGCCGCCCTGGCGACGGCCCTGGGTCTCGCCCTCGCCAC
>NZ_JBTYMC010000166.1:0-14251 GCF_054880855.1 Streptomyces sp. S6
CGGGCTGTTCGGGATGTCGTGGCAGAGCTGGTCGGTGGACAGCGCGCTGGGGTGGTTCTGACGGTGGGCGAGACTTCCGGAGTGCCTCAGAGGTACGACATACCTGAGACCCCCCGCCACGCCCGCCAGGCGCTCGCCGACGACGATGACGGCGCCGTCGGCCCGCAGCGCCTCGGCGGCGACCTCTCCGGGCGTCTCCAGGCCGCTGCCGGACGCGAGGGCGTCCAGCCACTCCGTCTCGGTGCCGGGAGCGGCCGGCAGCAGCGTGCCGCCCGCCTTCTGAAGGCCCCGGGTGGCGTGCGTGGCCAGCGAGAACACCTTCAGCCCGGTCTTGCGCCACGCCTTGCGCAGCCGCAGGAAGACGCCGGGCGCCTCCTCCTCGGACTCGAAGCCCACCAGGAGGACGGCCGGGGCCTGTTCCAGCGCGGTGTACGTGACGCCCGTGCCGTCGAGGTCATGGCCGCGTCCGGCGACCCGGGAGGCCAGGAAGTCGGCCTCCTCGCCGCTGTGCACGCGCGCGCGGAAGTCGATGTCGTGCGTGTCGAGGGCCACCCGCGCGAACTTGCTGTACGCGTAGGCGTCCTCGACGGTGAGCCGGCCGCCGGTCAGCACACCGGTGCGCCCGCGCGAGGCCAGCAGCCCCTGCGCCGCGATCTGGAGGGCCTCCGGCCAGGAGGCGGGCACCAAGTCGCCCTCGGGGTTGCGCACGAGGGGCGTCTCCAGGCGGTCGCGCGCCTGCGCGTACCGGAACCCGAAGCGCCCCTTGTCGCAGATCCACTCCTCGTTGACCTGCGGGTCGTTCGCGGCGAGCCGCCGCATGACCTTTCCGCGCCGGTGGTCCGTGCGGGTCGCGCAGCCGCCCGCGCAGTGCTCGCAGACTGACGGCGTCGACACCAGGTCGAAGGGGCGGGAGCGGAACCGGTAGGCGGCCGAGGTGAGGGCGCCGACGGGACAGATCTGGATCGTGTTCCCGGAGAAGTACGACTCGAACGGATCGCCTTCGCCCGTACCGACCTGCTGTAGGGCGCCTCTTTCGATCAACTCGATCATCGGGTCGCCCGCGACCTGGTTGGAGAAGCGGGTGCAGCGCGCGCACAGCACGCACCGCTCGCGGTCCAGGAGGACCTGCGCGGAGACCGGGACCGGCTTCTCGTAGGTCCGCTTGCGGCCCTCGAAGCGGGACTCGGCCTGGCCGTGCGACATGGCCTGGTTCTGGAGCGGGCACTCACCGCCCTTGTCGCACACCGGGCAGTCCAGCGGGTGGTTGATGAGCAGCAGCTCCATCACGCCGTGCTGGGCCTTCTCGGCGGCCTCGGAGGTGAGGTGCGTCTTGACGACCATGCCGTCGGTGCAGCTGATCGTGCAGGACGCCATCGGCTTGCGCTGGCCCTCGACCTCGACGATGCACTGGCGGCAGGCGCCGGCCGGGTCGAGGAGGGGGTGGTCGCAGAACCGGGGGATCTCGATGCCGAGCTGTTCGGCGGCGCGGATGACGAGGGTGCCCTTGGGCACGCTGATCTCGGCGCCGTCGATCGTCAGCGTCACGAGATCTTCCCGCGGCACCGCCGCCTCTCCGCCTCCGGAGGGGGAACTCGTGGTGACCGTCACGCCTTCACCTCCGTGTGCTTGTCGGCCCAGGCCGTCGACTTGGCGGGGTCGAAGGGGCAGCCGCGGCCCGTGATGTGCTGCTCGTACTCCTCGCGGAAGTACTTCAGCGAGGAGAAGATCGGCGAGGCGGCGCCGTCGCCGAGGGCGCAGAACGACTTGCCGTTGATGTTGTCGGCGATGTCGTTCAGCTTGTCGAGGTCGCTCATGACGCCCTTGCCGGCCTCGATGTCGCGCAGCAACTGCACGAGCCAGTAGGTGCCTTCACGGCAGGGCGTGCACTTCCCGCAGGACTCGTGGGCGTAGAACTCCGTCCACCGGGTCACCGCGCGCACCACGCACGTCGTCTCGTCGAAGCACTGGAGGGCCTTCGTGCCGAGCATCGAGCCGGCCGCGCCGACGCCCTCGTAGTCGAGGGGGACGTCGAGGTGCTCGTCGGTGAACATCGGTGTGGAGGAGCCGCCCGGCGTCCAGAACTTCAGCCGGTGCCCGGGGCGCATCCCGCCGCTCATCTCCAGCAGTTGGCGCAGGGTGATGCCGAGGGGCGCCTCGTACTGGCCGGGGCTCGTGACGTGCCCGGACAGGGAGTACAGCGTGAAGCCCGGGGACTTCTCGCTGCCCATCGAGCGGAACCATTCTTTTCCGCGATTCAGGATCGCGGGAACCGACGCGATGGACTCGACGTTGTTCACTACAGTCGGGCACGCATAGAGGCCCGCGACGGCAGGGAAAGGAGGGCGGAGCCGCGGTTGACCCCGGCGGCCTTCGAGCGAGTCGAGCAGCGCGGTCTCCTCACCGCAGATGTACGCGCCGGCCCCGGCGTGCACGGTGAGCTGGAGATCGAGCCCGCTGCCGAGGATGTTCTCGCCGAGATAGCCCGCCGCGTACGCCTCGCGTACGGCCTCGTGCAACCGCCGCAGAACGGGGACGACTTCACCCCGCAGATAGATGAAGGCATGCGACGACCGGATGGCGTAACACGCGATGACGATGCCCTCGATGAGGCTGTGCGGGTTCGCGAAGAGGAGCGGGATGTCCTTGCAGGTCCCCGGCTCCGATTCGTCGGCGTTGACAACTAGATAGTGCGGTTTTCCATCTCCCTGGGGAATGAACTGCCACTTCATCCCCGTCGGGAACCCGGCACCGCCACGCCCCCTCAGCCCGGAGTCCTTGACGTAGGCGATCAGGTCGTCCGGCGACATGGCGAGGGCCTTGCGGAGCCCCTCGTACCCCTCGTGCCTCCGGTAGACGTCGAGCGACCAGGACCGCTCCTCGTCCCAGAAGGCCGACAGCACGGGTGCGAGCAGCTTCTCGGGACTGCTGCCCTTCAGTTCGGGTGCCAATGTCATCCCTCCCCCTCCTCGGCGGCGGGCCGGTCCTCGGGTTCCTCACGCGGGTGGACCACGCGCGCGGCTGCGGTCTCTCCCCTGGCCAGGCGGAGGCCCACCAGCGAGGCGGGTCCCGCGCCGCCGCTCGCCTCGACGGCGCCCTCGCGCTCGTCGGGGAAGCCCGCCAGGATGCGGGCAGTGTCCTTGAAGGTGCACAGCGGCGCCCCGCGCGTGGGAGACACCTCACGGCCGGCGCGCAGGTCGTCGACGAGGCGCTTGGCGCTCTCGACGGTCTGGTTGTCGAAGAACTCCCAGTTGACCATCACGACGGGCGCGAAGTCGCAGGCCGCGTTGCACTCGATGTGCTCCAGCGTGACCTTCCCGTCGTCCGTGGTCTCTCCGTTCCCGACGCCCAGGTACTCCTGGAGCGAGTCGAAGATCGCGTCGCCGCCCATCACCGCGCAGAGCGTGTTGGTGCAGACGCCGACCTGGTAGTCGCCGCTCGGGCCGCGCCGGTACATCGTGTAGAAGGTCGCGACGGCGGTGACCTCGGCGGTGGTCAGGCCCAGCACCTCGGCGCAGAACCGCATCCCGGTGCGGGTGACATGGCCCTCCTCGGACTGCACGAGGTGCAGCAGCGGCAGGAGCGCGGAGCGGGAGTCGGGGTAGCGGGCGATCACCTCGCGCGCGTCCGCCTCCAGGCGCTCCCGTACGTCGTCCGGGTAAGCGGGCGCGGGCAGTTCGGGCATGCCCAGCCCGACGCCCCGCTGGGGGGAAGAGGTGGTCACCGGTCGACGCCTCCCATCACGGGGTCGATGGACGCGACGGCGACGATGACGTCGGCGACCTGGCCGCCCTCGCACATCGCCGCCATGGCTTGCAGGTTGGTGAAGGACGGGTCGCGGAAGTGGACCCGGAAGGGGCGGGTGCCGCCGTCGGAGACGGCGTGGACGCCGAGTTCGCCCTTGGGGGACTCGACGGCCGCGTACGCCTGGCCGGCCGGGACCCGGAAGCCCTCGGTGACCAGCTTGAAGTGGTGGATCAGGGCCTCCATGGAGGTGCCCATGATCTTCTTGATGTGGTCGAGGGAGTTCCCCAACCCGTCGGGACCCAGGGCCAGTTGGGCGGGCCAGGCGATCTTCTTGTCGGCGACCATGACCGGGCCCGGCTGGAGCCGGTCCAGGCACTGCTCGACGATGCGCAGCGACTGGCGCATCTCCTCCAGGCGGATCAGGAAGCGCCCGTAGGAGTCGCAGGTGTCGGCGGTCGGGACGTCGAAGTCGTAGGTCTCGTAGCCGCAGTACGGCTGGGACTTGCGCAGGTCGTGCGGGAGGCCGGTGGAGCGCAGGATCGGGCCGGTCGCGCCGAGGGCCATGCAGCCGGTCAGGTCGAGGTGGCCGACGCCCTGCATACGGGCCTTGAAGATGGGGTTCCCGGTGGCGAGCTTGTCGTACTCCGGAAGGTTCTTCTTCATCTTCTTCACGAACTCGCGGATCTGGTCCACCGCGCCGGGCGGCAGGTCCTGGGCGAGTCCGCCGGGCCGGATGTACGCGTGGTTCATGCGCAGGCCGGTGACCAGCTCGTAGATGTCGAGAATCATTTCACGATCGCGGAATCCGTAGATCATGATCGTGGTGGCGCCGAGCTCCATGCCGCCGGTGGCGATGCACACCAGGTGCGAGGAGAGCCGGTTCAGCTCCATCAGCAGGACGCGGATGATCTCGGCGCGCTCGGGGATCTGGTCCTCGATGCCGAGGAGCTTCTCGACGGCGAGACAGTAGGCGGTCTCGTTGAAGAAGGACGTCAGGTAGTCCATGCGCGTGACGAAGGTGGTCCCCTGCGTCCACGTCCGGAATTCGAGGTTCTTCTCGATGCCGGTGTGCAGGTAGCCGATGCCGCAGCGGGCCTCGGTGACCGTCTCACCGTCGATCTCCAGGATCAGCCGGAGCACGCCGTGGGTGGACGGGTGCTGGGGGCCCATGTTGACGACGATGCGCTCGTCGTCCGCGCGGGCCGCCGACTGGACGACCTCGTCCCAGTCGCCTCCGGTGACCGTGTAGACGGAGCCTTCCGTGGTCTCACGGGGACTTGCGTGCGACGTGCTCACGAGTACGACCTCCGCTGGTCCGGAGCCGGGATCTGGGCGCCCTTGTACTCGACGGCGATGCCGCCGAGGGGGTAGTCCTTGCGCTGCGGGTGGCCCTGCCAGTCGTCCGGCATCATGATCCGCGTCAGGGCCGGGTGGCCTTCGAAGACGATCCCGAAGAAGTCGTACGTCTCGCGCTCGTGCCAGTCGTTCGTCGGGTAGACGGGGACGAGGGACGGGATGCGCGGGTCGGCGTCCGGGGCGCTGACTTCGAGGCGAATCAGCCGGTTGTGGGTGATCGAGCGCAGGTGGTAGACGGCGTGCAGCTCACGGCCCTTGTCGTGCGGGTAGTGCACGCCGCTGACGCCGGTGCACAGTTCGAACCGCAGCGCCGGGTCGTCGCGCAGGGTGCGGGCGACGCGGACGAGGTGCTCGCGCTCGACGTGGAAGGTGAGTTCGCCGCGGTCGACGACCGTCTTCTCGATCGCATTGTCCGGGAGGAGACCCTCTTCCTCCAGGGCGCCTTCGAGTTCGTCGGCGACCTCGTCGAACCAACCTCCGTACGGCCGTGAGGTGGCCCCCGGCAGGCGGACCGAGCGGACCAGACCGCCGTAACCGGAGGTGTCGCCGCCGTTGTTCGCGCCGAACATGCCGCGCTGGACGCGGATCTCCTCGCCCTGGTCGCCGCGCTGGCCGGGGAGGTTGGAGGCGCTGAGGTCCTTCTCGGGGTTGGTGCCGTTCGCGTCGCTCATCGCAGCAGCCCCTTCATCTCGATCAGCGGGAGGGCCTTCAACGCCGCCTCCTCCGCCTCACGGGCCGCTTCCTCCGCGTTCACGCCGAGCTTGGAGTGCTGGATCTTGTGGTGGAGCTTGAGGATCGCGTCCATCAGCATCTCGGGGCGCGGCGGGCAGCCGGGGAGGTAGATGTCCACGGGGACGATGTGGTCGACGCCCTGGACGATCGCGTAGTTGTTGAACATGCCGCCCGAGGACGCGCACACGCCCATGGAGATGACCCACTTGGGGTTCGGCATCTGGTCGTAGACCTGCCGCAGGACGGGCGCCATCTTCTGGCTGACCCGGCCGGCGACGATCATCAGGTCGGCCTGGCGGGGCGAGCCCCGGAAGACCTCCATGCCGAAGCGGGCGAGGTCGTAGCGCCCCGCCCCGGTGGTCATCATCTCGATGGCGCAGCACGCGAGGCCGAAGGTGGCGGGGAAGACGGACGCCTTGCGCACCCAGCCCGCGGCCTGTTCGACGGTGGTCAGCAGGAAGCCGCTCGGCAGCTTTTCTTCGAGTCCCATGGTCTAAAGGCCCCTCAGTCCCATTCCAGGCCGCCGCGCCGCCAGACGTACGCGTAGGCGACGAAGACGGTGAGCACGAAGAGCAGCATCTCCACGAGCCCGAAGACACCCAGGGCGTCGAAGGTGACGGCCCAGGGGTAGAGGAAGACGATCTCGATGTCGAAGACGATGAAGAGCATCGCCGTCAGGTAGTACTTGATGGGGAAACGCCCGCCGCCGGCCGGCGTGGGGGTCGGCTCGATTCCGCACTCGTAGGCTTCGAGCTTCGCGCGGTTGTAGCGCTTCGGCCCGATGAGCGCGGCCATGACCACGGAGAAGATCGCAAAGCCTGCCCCGAGGGCTCCCAGTACGAGGATGGGCGCATAGGCGTTCACCGCTCCTCGCTCCTCTCAGTCGGCACTGACTGTTGGCGGGTTGCATAGAAAAACGTTGGGGCCATCACCAAGATCGCGAACATGTGAAGCAGGTCACAAGCCCAACTGCCCCGCATCTTATGCCCGTCGCTCTGTGATCTGCGACACGGGGTATTGCACAAGCTTTGTGATCTCCACCACCTGACGAAGGATCATGAAGTCACACCGGTGCCGATCTTGGCACGCGAGGCAGTGAAGTGATCACACGAAGTGACATTTTCGCTCGTCAGTGACGGCCGGAGGGGGGCGTCTCTATATCAAGAGAGTTCCCGTGCATCCAAATTGGCCTTGGACGGAGGGGGTTGATAGTGGACCCCGTTCACACGTCAGGGGGACGCCGCGGCGAGACGTGGACGTGGTGACCGTTCCGTGACCTGTGCCACATCGGAACGAACCCCTCCGAAGTCAGGCTTGGCCAACGACCTCAACGAATGGTAGGTGGCGGGCAATTCGGACGTATCCACGAAAGGCAATGATCACAGCCTTGATCGCCCAGGTCCGCAATGTCCGTTACGGCGTCAATAAAGAAACTGGGACGGGAAAGTTGAGGCGTGGATTGAACAAGTGTGGCGCAGGACACGTTCCTTGTGGGTATGGAGGAGCTCCTGATACCGCTTGTACCCATGTCCCACACCGCTCACATACGCAGCCACCGGAAACCCCGCCGCACCGCGCCTTCTATGGCGATGCGTGCCGGAGTCGCCAGTGGTGTCATCGGCACGCTGGCCGTCGCCGCCGCGGCGGGTTCGGCCAACGCCGCCGACGCGTCCGTGACGCAGACGCTGGAACTGCCCACGCTCACCGCGGACCTGTCCGCGCAGGTCGAGCAGGCGGCGCAGTTCACCTCGCAGGCCGCGGCCAACTACCAGTTGCAGGCCGAGCGCGACTCCGCCGCCGCTGCCGCCGCGAAGGAGGCCGCGAAGGACCTCGACGCGGCGGAGAAGGCCGAAGCCAAGAAGAAGGCCGACGAGGAGGCGCGTATCGCCGCCGCCGAGGCCGCCGTCTCCCGTTCGTCGACCCGCGCGAGCCTGAGCGACAGCTCCGACAGCGTCTCCGCGCCGGCCAGCGGCAGCGTCGCCACCGTCATCGCCTTCCTCAAGGCTCAGGTGGGCGACTCGTACGTCCTCGGCGGCACCGGGCCCAACTCCTGGGACTGCTCCGGGCTCGTGCAGGCCGCGTTCCGGCAGGTCGGCATCGATCTGCCGCGCGTCTCCGAGGACCAGTCGACCGTCGGCACCGACGTCTCGCTCTCCAACCTCCAGGTCGGGGACATCCTGTACTGGGGTCCCAAGGGGTCGGCGTACCACGTCGGCGTCTACATCGGCGGGGGCAAGTACCTCGACGCGGCGAACCCCTCCAAGGGGGTCGTCATCCAGGAGCTGTCCGGGTATCCGGCGAGCGGTGCGGTGCGGGTGCTCTGAACCCGTAGTACCCGTAGTCACCCGTAGTACTTGAGGTGCAGGGCCGCAGCCGCTCGGGGGCAGCGGCCCTTCTCCGTACGGGACTTCCCTCACACTGATCAACGACCGGTCGGCAGTCGACCGGCAGTCAGTCAGAGGGAGACACAGAGATGCCCAGCGTCTTCGTCCAGGGCCACCCCGTGGACTCGTACCCCCGCCACGCCCCCGAGGCCCGCCGGGGCCGCGTCCGCCGGATCACCGAAGTCGGCGAGGAGATCCTCCACAAGCCCTGCCGTGACGTCACCGAGTTCGGCCCCGACCTCGCCGCCCTCATCGACGACATGTTCCTGACGATGTACATCGCCAACGGCGCGGGCCTCGCGGCGAACCAAGTCGGCGTGGATCTCCGCCTGTTCGTCTACGACTGCCCCGACGACGACGGCGTCCGCCACGTCGGCCACATCGTCAACCCGACCCTGGCCGACCTCCCCACCCGCCGCCGCCTCCTGGACGACTCCGAGGGCTGCCTCTCCGTCCCCGGCGCCGTCATGGACGTCCCCCGCCCGGACGTGGCGGTGATCCACGGCCACGACCGCACCGGCGCCCCCGTCACGATCGAGGGCACCGGGTACTTCGCGCGGTGCCTGGCGCATGAGACGGACCATGTGAACGGGCACGTGTATCTGGACCGGTTGTCGAAGAGGGACCGGCGGGAGGCGCTGCGGCAGATGGCGGACGGCAGGGAGAGGGTGCTGGCGCAGAGGGCGGCGAACGAGGAGGCCTTGGGGTAAGGCTTTTCGTCTTTCAAGGGCGCGAGCAGCCACAGCCCACCCGCGCCCGGCCCCCTACGCCTTCGGCGCCACCTTGCTCAGCCCGTTGATGATCCGGTCCATCGCGTCCCCCCCGGTGGGATCCGTCAGGTTCGCCAGCATCTTCAGCGTGAACTTCATCAACACCGGGTGAGTGAGCCCCCGTTGGGCCGCGACCTTCATCACCTTCGGATTCCCGATGAGCTTCACGAAGGCGCGGCCCAGCGTGTAGTACCCCCCGTAGGTGTCCTTCAGCACCTGCGGGTACCGCTGAAGCGCGATCTCCCGCTGGGCCGGCGTGGCCCGCGCGTGCGCCTGCACGATGACGTCCGCGGCGAGCTGCCCGGACTCCATGGCGTACGCGATCCCCTCGCCGTTGAAGGGGTTGACCAGCCCGCCGGCGTCCCCGACGAGCAACAGCCCCTTGGTGTAGTGGGGTTGACGGTTGAAGGCCATCGGCAGCGCGGCTCCGCGGATGGGCCCGGTCATGTTCTCCGGCGTGTATCCCCATTCCGCCGGCATGGACGCGCACCACGCCTTCAGCACCTCGCGCCAGTCCAACTCCTTGAAGGAATCGGAGGTGTTGAGGACCCCGAGCCCGACGTTGGACGTCCCGTCGCCCATCCCGAAGATCCACCCGTAGCCCGGCAGCAGCCGGTCCTCGGCGCCCCTCCGGTCCCACAACTCCAGCCAGGATTCGAGGTAGTCGTCCTCGTGCCGGGGGCTCTCGAAGTACGTCCTGACGGCGACCCCCATCGGCCGGTCCTCCCGCCGGTGCAGCCCCATCGCGAGGGACAGCCGCGTGGAGTTGCCGTCGGCGGCGACCACCAGGGGCGCGTGGAAGGTGACTTCACGCTTCTCCTCGCCCAACTTCGCGTGCACACCGGTGATCCGGCCGGTCCGGTCGTCGCGGATCGGCGCCCCCACGTTGCACCGCTCGTACAGCCGCGCCCCCGCCTTCTGCGCCTGCCGGGCGAGCTGCTCGTCGAAGTCGTCGCGCTTGCGGACGAGTCCGTAGTCCGGGTACGACGCCAGCTCGGGCCAGTCGAGTTGGAGCCGGACGCCGCCGCCGATGATCCGCAGCCCCTTGTTGCGCAGCCAGCCGGCCTCCTCGGAGATGTCGATCCCCATGGCGACGAGCTGTTTGGTGGCGCGCGGCGTGAGCCCGTCGCCGCACACCTTCTCGCGGGGGAACTCGGTCTTCTCCAGCAGCAGGACGTCGAGCCCGGCCTTGGCGAGATAGTACGCGGTCGTCGAACCGGCAGGACCCGCGCCGACGACGATCACGTCGGCGGTGTTCCCGGAGAGAGACGCGGTGTCTTCGGAGTGAGGATCAGTCACGACGGTCACGGCGGGATCTCCCAGGTTCGGAATATGCGTGCCGGCCGGCACTGGACATGCGCAGTCTATTCAGCAGAATTGATCACCCGGCTGAAGGGTTGCCCCGTGAATCTGCCTCTTCCCGTAGTGCGGCTGCGTGTTCCCACCGATGAGGACGCGCTCGCCTGGCACCGGCTCTTCGACGACCCGGAGGTCATGGCGTTCCACGGCGGCGCGGCGGCGGAGATCTCGTACTACGAGGAGCTGACGGCCCGCCAGCGCCGGCACGACGCCGAGTACGGCTTCTGCCTGTGGACCATGCTCGACCGGGAGGGCCGGGTGATCGGCTTCACCGGGGCCCAGCCGTGGCCCCGTGAGTGGGGGCCGAAGGGCGAGATCGAGATCGGCTGGCGGCTCGGGCGGGAGCACTGGGGCAAGGGGTACGTCACGGCGGCGGCCCAGATGACGCTGGAGCGGGTGCGGTCGGCGGGCGCACCCGGTGTCGTCGCGATGGTCGACGCGGGGAACACGCGCTCGATCGCCGTGACGCGGCGGCTGGGGATGCGGCTGGCGGAGGTCTTCACCACGCCCGACTCCCGTCGCGAGGGTCACTGCTACCGCCTCGATCTCGAAAGTGGTAACTCTCAGTAGCCAACCGTTGCGAAATTGTCGCACAGCGCTTCCGGACGGCCCCCTCCGGCGGTTACCCTTCCAGTACCGCTGGGGGTGACATCTGTGCTCATACCACCCAAAACACCGGAAGTGCATGTACCGCGTCTGGTCGGCCTGATGGCCATGGACGCCCGCGAGAAGGCCCAGGCGCACGGCGTGCTCCTCACCGCGCCCGACCGCCCCGACTTCCTCCGTACGGTCGTCGACTACGTAGTACGCCAGTACCCCCCACCCGGAGCCGCGATTCCCCGGGGAGCCGTCGTCTCCGTCTGGTTCGACTTCGGCGAGGGGGAGGGCGGGGGCGGCGCGGGGGTCCACGAACCACGGATACCTCGCCCGGGGGGCGGCGGGTTCCAGCGGGAGCTGGAGGAGCCGGGGGAGCCGTATGCGGCGGTGGGGTACGGCGGGCAGGGAGTACCGATGGCCCTGGGATGACGACGCACCCCCGTAGGCGCTACTCCTTGAACCCCCGGTGCAGAGTCACCACTCCCCCGGTCAGGTTGCGCCACGCCACCTTCGCCCACCCCGCCTCCCGCAACCGCGAGGCCAGCGCCGGCTGATCGGGCCATGCCCGGATGGACTCGGCGAGATACACGTACGCCTCGGGGTTGGACGACACGGCCCGCGCCACCGGCGGCAACGCCCGCATCAAGTACTCGGTGTAGACCGTCCGGAACGGCGCCCACGTCGGATGTGAGAACTCGCAGATCACGACCCGCCCCCCGGGCCGCGTCACCCGGTACATCTCCCGGAGCCCCGCGTCGAAGTCCTGCACATTGCGCAGCCCGAACGAGATCGTCACGGCGTCGAACGTGTCGTCCTTGAACGGCAGCCGCGTCGCGTCACCGGCGGTGAACGGCAGCCAGGAGTTGCGCCGCTTGCCGACCTGAAGCATCCCGAGCGAGAAGTCGCACGGCACGACATACGCCCCGGCCTGCGCGAACGGCAGCGACGACGTCCCCGTCCCGGCCGCGAGATCCAGGATCTTCTGCGCCGGGCGGGCGTCCACGGCCCGCGCGACCTCCTTGCGCCAGCGCCGGTCCTGCCCGAGGGACAGCACGTCGTTGGTCAGGTCGTACCGTTCCGCCACGTTGTCGAACATCGAGGCGACTTCGTGCGGCTGCTTGTCCAGGGATGCGCGGGTCACCCGGCCATTCTTGCAGGCACCCCTACGGGATCTCCGGGAGGGACCTGAGGGCTACGGGTACGACAGGGAGGGGAGAGTGACGTACCCGGCGGACCGGAACGCCTGTACGAGGGGGGTGTCGTCGAGGTCGTACGCCCCGGTCTCCCCCTGACGGGTGAGCGCGTACCGACCCGGCCCGCATCTGCTCGATGTATTTCGGCAGCGCGGCAATGATCCGGGACGGAAACTCCTTTTGTCGTCCTTGGGTGTGGCCCATGGGACGATCTTCAAGACGCCCGGAATTTCCCAGTCGCCGAATTCGGCGTCGATGAAAACGCTGGTGTGGGAGGTCGGCGTGGAAGGTGAGGCCCGCCGTCGAGGGCCTTGCCGGAGCCGGAGTCGGAGCCGGTCCGCACCTGCGGCGGGCTCGGATTGCGTTCCCTGGATATCAGGAAAACATCTGCCCCTGCCCTTCCGCCGAGAGTTGTCCGTTTCCGCTCGGCTCCGATCGCGGATTTACCGTGTGGCAACTGTTCCCACGCGCTCGTCCCCGGTGTGAGACATTTCCCTCCAGAAACAGGAATCACGAGAGCGGGTGCTTGTGCCATGCGGAGCTTTCTGGTGCCGCTGAGCTGTCTGTTCGCGCTGGCCGCGGCAGGCTGTTCCACCTCCTCCGGTACGGCGTCGGACGCGGCGGCCGGACCGGCGGAACCGATGTCGCCGCCCCCTGGTACCTCCGTGTCCCCGCCCCCTACGACCACCGTCACGACCGGATACGCCCCCTACGTGAGCGCCACGGAGGCATCGGCGAACGACTCGGCGGGCGCCCCGGCCACGTACAACCTCGCGTTCGTGATCTCCGACGGCAGCACGTGCACGGCGAGGTGGAACGGCACGACGGCGATCGGCGACACGGCGGTGAGGTCCCGGATCTCGAAGCTGACCGCCTCCGGATCGAGCGTGCGGGTCTCCTTCGGCGGCGCCTCCGGCAAGGAGTTGGCCACGGTCTGCTCCAGCCCCTCGGAACTGGCCGCCGCCTACGGGGCCGCCCTGGACGCGGCCGGGTCGAAGAAGGCCGACTTCGACATCGAGGGAAACACCCTCACCGACAGCGCCTCGGTCGCCCTGCGCTCCCAGGCGATCGCCGAACTCCAGAGGAAACGCCCCGGGTTGGAGATCTCCTTCACCCTCCCGGTGATGCCCTCGGGCCTCGACGCCGACGGCCTCGCCCTGCTCGCCTCGGCGAACAAGCACGACGTCCAGGTCGCCACGGTCAACATCATGACCATGAACTACAGCGAGACCTACACCGGCGACATGGGCGACTACGCGATCACCTCCGCGACAGCCACGCACACCCAGTTGAAGTCCGTCTTCGGCACCACCGACATGGCCGCCTGGCGCGGTATGGCCCTCACCTCGATGATCGGCGTCAACGACATCGCGGGCGAGACGTTCACCCTCGCCGACGCGGCCCAACTCCGGTCGTTCGCCGAGGAGAAGGGCATCGGCTGGATGTCGATGTGGTCGACGTTCCGCGACCGGCAGTGCACGTCCGGCACTCCCGGGCAGGGCGACGCGGCGACCGATTGCAGCGGGGTGAAGCAGAGTTCGGGCGCGTTCGGGAAGGCGCTCGCGGGCTGAGAGGCCGACTCGGGCCCGGCGACTTCCGGTTCACCGACTCCGGTACACCAGACGCCCGTTGAGGACCGTCGCCACACAGGCCGAGGCGCCCTTCTCGACCAGCGCGGCCTCGTCGGGGACGTCGAACGCGGCGAGGTCGGCGCGGGCACCGACGCTCAACGGGGCGTGCACGGTACCGGAGAGGTCGTACCCCGCAGTGAACGGATCGAGGTCGGGGCGTTCGCCGAGCAGGGCATCGGGAGCGGCGAGGGCATCGGTGACGGGGGCGACGGCCAGCCCGGACCGGGCGATCGCCGACGCGAGGAGCGGGTCGGTGAAACGTGTCCCGGACGCCGCGACGGCAGTCGTCCCGTGGGCCAGCATCCGCTGGATGCCGCGCCGCACGCTGCCCGGCCAGCGGGACTCGGAGAGTTCGAGCGCGGCCAACTCCTCCCCCCAGACGGGGAGTTCACCCAGCTCGCCGGCCTCGCGCGGGTCGGGGTGGTAGCAGCGGCGCAGCAGCCGCACGGGGTGCCGCTGGCGCAGGCCCGGGGTGAGGACGCCCG
>NZ_JBTYMC010000167.1:0-14221 GCF_054880855.1 Streptomyces sp. S6
GGATCGGCCCGTCCCCCGAGGCGATCGAGGCGATGGCGTCCAAGACGCGCGCGAAGGCCCTCATGGGGATCGCCCCGCTCACCGACGTCACCGAGGACGACCTCCCGGTGCGCGGAGACGGCGTCGGCGAGGGCACCGGGGTCTTCGTGGACGCCCCCCGCCCGCTCCAGCGCGTACCGCCACCGCTCCCCCTGCCGTTCGGCGGAGGGCGCCGGCACGGTCAGCACCACCGGGGTGTCCGCGGCCCATCGCGGGTCCCACCCCCCGCTCCCGTGCACGAGGAACGGCACGCCCCGCAACACCCCGCACAACTCCCGCAGGACCCGCCCCCGTTCACCGGGTTCGTCGGGCAGCGCCTCCAGCGGCCCGAGCACCACCCCCGCTCCGACGAGCCGCGCCTCCCGCGCCAACGTCCTTGCCAGCGAGGCCACTTCACCCGCCCGCCGCCCCAACGCCTCCGCGTCGACCACGAGCGCCCCCAGCCCTCCGCCGCGCAGCGCGGCGACCGCCAGCCCCTCCGCGTCACCCCCACGCGTCCGCAGCTGAACCAGCCCGCCGCCGGTCCCGGCCGCCATCGCCACCCGCGTGACCTGCTCCTCCTCGGCGGTCGGATCGACACGGGCCTCGCTCAGCACCCCGTCGAGCCGGGCGTCGCCCCGCGTACCCCCCAGCAAGTGTGCGGTGACCCGGTCCGGCACCACCAACAGCCGTGACAGCGGCGGCCGTTCGGCGTCGGCGACCTCGATCAGCCCCCCGTCCACGAGCGGCGCCCCGGCGGCGAGCCGGAATCGCGCGGCCGACGCGCCGGGCAGCCCGCACAGCTCCAGCGCGAGCCCGACCGTGGGCCTGCGGCGCGTCAAGTCGTCGTTGAGATAGCCGTAGAGCCGCTCGAACCGCGCGTCGAGGTCGGGTGCGACGGCGACGAGCAGCAGGTCCAGATCGAGCGGTGACAGCCCGAACCGCAGCGCGAGCACACCGAGTACGGACCCCTCGTCCGGCAACCAGGGTTCGTACGGCGGCACTTCGAGGCCGCCCGCCCCGTCGAGGATCCGCTCGACCGCCTCGGGCGTCAGGTACTGCCCCCGGTACGGGTCGTCCGGCTCGGGGTCCCCGGCCCGTCGCCCGGCGACGGCGATCCGCACCCGCTCCTCGACGAGCCGCAGCCGGTCCCACAACTCACCGCCGCCGAAGCCGGCTTGGACCTCGGCCTCGGCGGTCTCCACGTACGTCACGGCTGCCGGTCCCCCCGACGGCGCCGGGCCGGCGCCGCCCCTCGTTCCCTGGGCCCGGAGAACCCGTCGGCCTCCGGATCACTCGTCTCCCGGTACCGCAACCGGCGTCCCGGCACGGTCTCTTCGGCCGAGCCGCTCCGCGCGGCGGACCGCACGACCAGCCCCTCGGTGACCGGCGGCGCGGACGCCCGGACCGCTCCGGCGAGCGGTGCCCGCACCCGCAGTCCGAGGGACGCCTTCAGCTCCCCGCCGAGCGCCGACCACACGTCGGACGCGGCGGGCCCGTCGAGGCCGGTGCCGCCGGTGTCGAGGCCGACGGTCAGGCCGAGTTCGGCGAGGGTGCCGGTCAACAGGCGGGCGGGCAGGACATCGTTGGCGACCAGCGTCGTCAACACCTGGGACAGGAGCCGGTGTTCGTCCTGCGGCCGGTTCGCCCACGCGGTGACGAGGTACGTCAGGTCGAACCAGCGGGGCGGTGAGCGCCGGGCGACGAGGTGGCCCTCGTCGTCGTACACCTCTCCGGCTCCGCTGCCCCGCCGGGTCGCGTCCTCCCGGATGTCGTACAGGAAGACGCAGACCGTGGGGGCGCTGCGGCGGGCCGCCCAGTCGCGGGTGGGGGCGTCGAAGGCGACCTCGACGCCGGACGCCTCCAGACCGGACTCGGCGAGCAACCGCCGTAGCCCCTCGTCGACTTCGTGGATCACCGGCGGGTCACCTCGTCGGGCGGCTGGATGGTGCCGAGGACGACGAGGAAGTCCGTCGTCACCGGCGAGAACCCGGGGCCGCTGGCCGTGATGATCCGGGGTCCGGT
Source organism: Streptomyces sp. S6 (assembly GCF_054880855.1). Taxonomy (NCBI): domain Bacteria; kingdom Bacillati; phylum Actinomycetota; class Actinomycetes; order Kitasatosporales; family Streptomycetaceae; genus Streptomyces; species Streptomyces sp. S6. Next base: position 2,044 of record NZ_JBTYMC010000167.1, read on the forward strand.
CTGGTCCTTGGTGAGGATCAGCAACTGTCCGATGAACGTGCCGTTCTGGAGAGGGATCGTCGGTGCGGCGGCGGCCGTGATCCCCGGCTTCCAGGTGAACTTCACCGGCGCCCCGGGCGGAAAGTCCTTGCCCCGCACGGAGGTCACGAACCCGGGCTTCCCGATGTTCGGCACCGCCACGATCTTCGGCTGGAGAATCCGCAGCCGCTGCCGCGCCGTGTTGTCACCGCGGTCCGCGTCGGTCCCGGTCGTCGTCAGCGTCCCGGTGAGCGTCGCGGTGAGCGCCTTGTCCGGGCTGAGCACGACGGTGACGACGGTGCTGGCGCCCTGCGCGAGGTCGGGCAGCGCGCAGTTGAAGCCCGCGTCGCAGCCGGGGGGCGGCCCGTTGTTCGGGATCCCGGCAGGCAGCCCGATCTTCAGCCGCAGCCCGGTCGCGAGGGCGTTGCGTCCGTTGCGGACGGTGTAGGTGACGACGACCTTCCCGCCGACGTACCCGGGGTTGGGCTGCGCGGTGAGGCTCAGTCCGGGCCCTGCCTTGGGCGCGGGCGGCTTCGGCGGCGCCGGGGGCCTCGGCGTGGGAGACGCGGGAGGCGTGGGCGTCGGGGTGGGAGTAGGAGTGGGGGTAGGGGTGGGTGTGGGTGTGGGGGACGGCGACGACGGTGCCTCGCGGACCGGCACCACCGTCTGCCCGGTGTTGTCGGTGGGGTTGGGGTCGAGGACCGCCCCGTTGACGTTCCAGCCGATGGTCGCGTCCCCGACGGTGACCCCGGTGACGGTGACGGTCACCGGCACGGTCTCGCCGGGCGGCACGACCCCCACATCGCACTGGAGGGTGGAGGCGGTGCAGGTCTTGCCGGGGTAGGTGATTCCCGTGACCTGTACGCCGGTTGGCGGCGCGATCGTCAGTGTCGTCCCCGGTGAGGCGGCGGGCCCGTTGTTGACGACGTCGACGCGGATCGTGGTGGACGTCCCGACGGTGACGGTCGGCACGGTGGCCGGCGCCTTGACCGTGAGGTCCACGGACTGCTGGACGCTGGGCTCCTTCTGACGCCCCGCCAACTGTGCGGTGAGCGGCGTGACTTCGCGGGTCGCGATGTCCAGCGTCCGCAGTTTCTCGGGACTGTTGGAGGCGACCGTCTCGCGGGAGGAGAAGACGAGGGACTTGCCGTCGGCGGACCAGGCGGCGTCACGCGGCTGGAAGGGGCCGGTGAGGGTGGTGTCCGGGAGGTCGGCGCGGCAGTCGGAGGCACTGGTGGGGAGCAGGACGCGGCAGCTCTTGTCGGAGAGGGTCGCCAGCAGGAGGCCGTTGCGCTCGTCGACCGCGCCGCCGCCGTTCTTGCGGTTGAAGGCGACGGCGAGGCCGTCCGGGGAGAAGGCGGGGCTGTCGTCGATGACCTTGCAGGAGGCGGTGCAGTTGTCGCGGCTCAGGTCGTGCTGGTCGGCCAGTTCCTTCACCGGCACGGTCCAGATGTGCTTGTTGCCGCCGCCCCCGTCGATGACCTCGCTGCGGGTGAAGGCGAGGACGGTGCCGTCGGAGGACCAGGTGGGCTGCGCGTCGCGGCCGGTCTCCTCACCCGCCGGCGGCTCGATCTCCCCGGTGATCGCACCGGAGTCGGCGTTCGCGATGAGGATGCGGGTGGTTTTCCCGGCGTCGGTACTACGGGTGAAGGCGAGGAACTTGCCGTCCGGGGAGAACGTCGGGTCGGTGTCCCGGACGTTCACCCCACGCCCGTCGAGCTTCATGGCCTGCGCGTTCTTGCCGTCCGCGTCGGCGATCCAGATCTCCTCGACCCGGTTGTCCCCGGTGCCCAGGAAGCGGGTGACGACGATCCTGCGGCCGTCGGGCGTGTAGTTCTGGCGTTCCGTCCACGGGTCGAAACCGGGGCCGGGCTGGAACAGGGGGTCCTTGGCGGGGTCGGTGTTCGTGTCGGCCGCCGGGTCTTCCTTCAGGATCTCCAGGTTGAGGTCACGCGGGTCGGCGCCGTCCGAGCGGACGTCCTGGAGGGTGACGGTGTTCGGGGTGGCGGCCGTGGTGCGCTCGACGATCGCGTGCCCGGTGTCCGCGGGGCCGATCCAGGCCGGGTTGGCGAGTTCGCGGTCCTCCTGGTCGAGGACGTCGGGGGTTTGCCCGGAGTGGATCGTCGAGCTGAACAGGTGGTCCCGGTTGCCCTCGCAGTCGCAGGTGATCTCGGGGCTGAGGAAGATGATGCCGCTGGCATCCGGCTTCCACGCGACCGAGTGGGCCCGCCACTGGGTGAAGTCGCCCCCGAGGAGCGGCTCGTCGCCGCCTTCGCCGTCCGGGTTGACGACCCTCAGCTGGGGCTTGCGGTCCCGTGTGGCGGTGTACGCGATCCACTCCCGGCCCGCGTTGTCCTTCTGCGGCTTCCACGCGGGCTGGGTCGCGGTGGCGTCCACCGAGGAGGTGACCATCTTCGGGATGCCGCCGTCGAGGTCGCGGACGAAGATCTGCGTGCCGCTCAGCAGGGTGTCGCCGACGTACGCGATGCGTTTCCCGTCCGGGGAGACCGCCGGGTCCGTCTCGTTCGTCCCGGCGGTGTCCGTGAGGCGCCTCGGCGCACCGCCGCCCGTCCCCACGATCCACAGGTCCCGCTGCGTCGTCCCCGCGTCGAACACCACCGACTTGCCGTCGGGCGTCAGCTGCGGGTTCGCGGCGTTCATGCCCGTGGTGAGCTTGTCTATGTTCCCGTCCGCCGCGCGCAGATAGATCTGCGGCGTCTTCTCGTCCCGCAGACTCGCGAACACCAACTTGTCGCCGAGCGCGGACGGTTGGGTGTCGTAGTGCACGGCCCCGTCCCCGAACACGGGCGTACTGGAGGTTTTGCTCTGCACATCCCCCAGACTCCGGTGCCGAGTCCCGGCGTACGCGACGCGCGTATCCCCGGCGGCGACCGTCCCCACCCCGGGTTCGGCACTCCCCTGCCCGGACGCGGCGGTAAGGGTGAGCAACGGCACGACCAACAACAGCGCCGCACCGATCCTCCCCGGCCGGTACCGCCCACCCGGGCCAGCGGTACTCGTCACGCTCCACCTCACAGTCCACAACGACACGGCTCCCGCCCCACCAGCGTCCCCCACCCCACAACCCCACGAACAGGCCCCCCAAGCCGTACCCGAGGCAATCCCCACTGCGCTTTCGGGCAACCAAGCCCCCACCCACCCGCAGCCACATCCCCGCAGCCGCATCTCCCCCTCCCCCCCAGCTGCGGGCAGTCGTGCCGCTAGATGATTGATGTGCTTTTACGCGCTGGTCAGCGGGGTGGGGTGGTCGTAGTGGATCAGGGATCGTTTCCTGTCGGCTCCGCAGGCCCAGTTGTGCCAGATCGCGGCGTTGAGGGCCAGGAGCCGCTGGAGCACCCTGGCCCACAGTCCGGAGAAGACCCGGCCGCCGTGGGCCTCCAGGCCAAGCTGGCCCTTGAGGGTCCAGTTCACCGACTCGATGCGCTGGCGCAGCCACTGCGGGAAGATCCCCGGGTCCGGCTCGTCCTTACGGGCGGGGCGAATCACGGTGATCCCCAGTGCGGCCATGTCGGCTTCGAAGTCGGCTCCGGCGAAACCCTTGTCGCACACGCCGGTGGTGCCGGGTTCGGGCCGGTTCTTGTCGAGCGTGAACATCATCCGCACCGCGTCGCGTTCCTTGACGAGTTTGGGGTTGACCAGGATGAAGCCGGTGATCAGCCCGTCCGGGGCGCACACCAGCATCAGCTCGGCGCCCCAGTAGAAGCGGTGGTGGGACTTGTCCATGCCGTAGCCGGCCCATCCGGCCAGGTCGGAGCGTTTCGCGGTCTCCCGCGACGCGCCGCAGGGCACTGGGGTGCCGTCCCACAGCCGCACCACATCCGCACTGGACGGGGTCCGGGCCGCCAGCCAGCGCAGGGCCGCCTCCATGAGGTCACCCGCCTCCCGCACCCGCCGGTTGTACTCGCTTTGCGACAGCAGGCGCGGGAAGAGATGCCCGACCAGGGCGGAGGCCGAGCGCAGCCAGTGCCGCTCGTCGTTGAACCGCAGCAGCACCTGTGCCACGGCCAGGCACACCAGCTCCGCGTCGGTCACCTCCAGTGGGTGGCCGGGGCCCGGGCCCGGCCTGTGCGCGGGGATGATGCCGTCGTCCAGCTCGACGTACAGTGCGGTCAGGAGAGTGTCCAGGTCGGTGTTCACAGCGCGCCCTTCGGGTCGAGCCGGTGTTCAACACCACCGATTCTGGGCACTCTTCAGCATTCCGGGCAGGGCGCAAAGCACATCAATCATCTAGGGGCGGCACGGGTGGGCTGGGGGTCCCCCCTGCTCGAAGAGCTTGGGGGAGGCACCCCGCAAGCGCGGGCAAGCGAAACGCCCCCCACCCCAGCCCCCACCCAGCCGCACCGAACCCCCCACCCGAACCCACCCCTCAGATCAACCCGTTCCGCAGCGCATACCCCACCGCATGAGCCCGGTTCCGCAGTTGCAGACGCGTCGTGATCTCGTGCAGGACGTTCTTGACGGTGCGTTCGGAGTACGAGGTCTTGCGGGCTATCTCGGCGGTGTCGAGCCCCTCGGAGACGAGGCGCAACATGTCCGCCTCCCGAGTCGTGAGGGTCGAGAGGGACACCCCCCGAGGGTCGAGCGCGGCACGCTGAAGGCTGCCGACATGGGTGAGGAGCTCCCCGAGCAGGTCCCCGGGAAGCACACCCTCCCCGTTCGCGAGGGCGACGACGAGATGGACGAGCCGATCCTGATCGGCCTCACTGCGGCGCAGCACGGCAGTGACCCCGCACTCGACGACCCGCTGCAACGCCCCGGCACCGAGCGTCCCGACGACCAGCCCGGTCCGGGTACCGGTGTTGTGGCGCAGCCTCTGGAGAAGCGCGGCGACATCGTCGTCGACACTGTCCACGACCACCAGCGACACCTGCGCGGTGTCCGCGTCGGCGTCGTCGACGAGAGCGGCTTCGGGACGATGGCGCAACTGCTGGACGACACCCACCCGCAGGACGGGATCGGCGGCGTAGACGGCGACACTCACCGGCTCGGGCCGGCCGGCTCTCGGGGCCGGATACTCGTAGGGAGCGGCGGAAAACATGACAGGGCGGGTCTCCTCTGGACGGACAGGGCGGACGGGACGGACGGAACGGAACGGGGGTGAAGGCGAGTGAACGGGAGTGCACGCGCGCACTGCTCTGATCGCTCAGTACGCGCGCTGACGCGTAGACACGGGCGCATAGGGGAAGCGTGACAACCGGGGACGGAACCGGGGAAGACGTCGCCCCCAACTCCGCGCAGGACATGGACAGTTCCCCCACACCGACGGCCGGACCATCACCGCACGGGCACCACGACTGCCCGCACGCTGCCCTCGCGCCCCTCCCCCCGCACCGGGCGGAGTCCCTAGCGTGATGACGTGACGCCTTCCGCATCCTCTTCCGGTCCCGGTGCGCCGGGCCTCGACATCCCGGTCGTGACGGTGGCGCCCGGCGCCGTCGCCACGACGACTCTGACCGTCCGCAACGACAGCGACATCGTCGAGGCGTACAGCCTGGAGGTCGTCGGCGAGTGCGCAGCCTGGAGCACCGTGGAACCCGCCCGGGTCTCCCTGTACCCAGGCACCTCCGAGACCGTGACGATCACCCTGTCCCCGCCGCGCTCCCCGGAGGTCCGCGCGGGTGAACGGCCGTTCGCGGTACGGGTGTTGCCCGCCGAGCACCCGGAGTCGGTGAAGGTCCCCGAAGGTCTCGTACGGATCGAGGCGTTCCACGAGCTCCAGACCGAGCTGGCGCCGAGGCGCCGGCGCGGCTGGCTGCGCGGCCGGTACCGCCTCGCGGTGCGCAACCAGGGAAACACCCCGGTCCAGGTGGAGTTCACGCCCGGTCAGCCCGGCGAGGAACTGGGGTTCGCCTTCGCCCCGGAGCGCCCGAAGCTGGAGCCGGGCGAGTCGGTGGAGGTCGGCCTGCGGGTGCGGACCGGCAAGCCGGTGTGGTTCGGCTCGCCGGTGGTGTGGCCGTTCACGCTGACGACGACGGAGGTCGCCGAGGCGGAGCAGGCGGAGAACGCCGAGCCCAGGGACGACACGGGCACCGAGGACGTCGTCCCCGCGCCGCCGCTGGACGCCGAGTTCGTCCAGATACCGATCTTCCCGAAGTGGCTGCTCGCGCTGCTCGCGATCATCCTCGCGCTGGTGCTGCTCTGGTTCACGCTGGTCCGCGGTGTCGTGCGCAGCGCCGCCAAGGACGCGGCGAAGGAGGCGGTCCAACCGCGTCCGGCGCCGACCGCGGGGCAGAACCCCGGTGGCGGCAGCGGGAGTTCGAACGCGCCGGGCGGCGGTCAGGGCGGTACGGCGGGGCAGGGCCAGGGCAGTGGTCAGGGCACCGGTACGGGGACCGGCGGTGACGGCGGGACCGGCACCGGAGGCGTGAGCGGGCAGATCTCGCAGACCATCGAGGTCAAGACGACGGCCGGGCAGCCCGGCAAGGGTGTCTACCTGGTCCCGGCCGACAGCGTCTTCGGGGTCACCGACATCGTCCTGTCCAACTTCCAGGGTGACGAAGGGGTGTTGACGTTCTCGTTCGGTGACCGCAAGATCACCACGATCGCTCTGGAGACCTTCCGCAACCAGGACTACCACTGGGTCACCCCCATCAAGATCCCCGCGAACGGCACCGTGACGGTCGAGGTGACCTGTGCGAAGCCGGGCACGCCGGCCAGTGGCCAGCGTGCGGCGGGGTGTTACGAGGTCGTCAACGTCAGCGGTGTGCTCACCCGGACGGCCAAGCCGTGAACCGGAGTCCATACCTCCGTCCATTGTCGATCGGTACAGACCAACCCTGTAGCCTCTGACCCTCTTTCAGTCCGAAAATCAACAATTTCGGTCTGAAAAGTGACTCCTGACGATCGCTGAGACCAGTGTGGTGGCCGTGAGACTCGCCGCGGCCACCATCATCACGCCGATCACGAACAGCCCGTTGGAGTCCGGCGCCCAGTCGAGGGACGCCGCCACACAGAGCCCCGCGGTCACCCCCAGCGCGACCTCCGCCCGCCAGCCGCGCCGGGTCCCCCACCACACCGGCACCAGCAGACAGACCACGAGCCCGATGACCTGCCACGCCTCGTAGGGACCCGTGGTGTCCCCGTTCGGCAGCACGTCCCGCTCCTGGTCCCACCCGAGCCACGCGGCCCACAGCCCGGCCGAGACCCCTGCCATCACCAGATACGGCACCACTCGACCGGCGGTACCCCGAAGAAGCTTGTCCATGCCCTCAGCTTCGAGGAGCCCGGCTCCCCCGGCCACCGCTGACGTACTCACCTACGCCTGAGTACGTCCCCTCCGGAGCCGACGCGATCAGGACGTTTCCTCCGGCACATGCACCCCGGGCACGACAAAGGCACCGCACAGGACACCGAAAAGGCCGGTTCCCGTGGAAACCGGCCCTCCCGACAGCCCCGTACGGCGCCCCGGATCCGCTCAGAACAGCCGCAGTTTGTCGTCCTCGATACCGCGCAGGGCGTCGTAGTCGAGGATCTGGCAGCCGATGCCCCGGTCCGTCGCGAGGACCTTCGCCTGGGGCTTGATCTCCTGCGCCGCGAACACCCCGCGGACGGGGGCGAGATGGGGGTCGCGGTTCAGCAACTCCAGGTAACGGGTGAGCTGTTCGACGCCGTCGATCTCACCCCGGCGCTTGATCTCGACGGCGACCGTCTGCCCCTCGGCGTCCCGGCACAGGATGTCCACCGGGCCGATCGCCGTCATGTACTCACGCCGGATGAGCGTGTACCCCTCGCCCAGCGTCTCGATCCGGTCGGCGAGCAACTCCTGGAGGTGCGCCTCCACGCCGTCCTTGATCAGGCCGGGGTCGACACCGAGTTCGTGCGAGGAGTCGTGGAGGACCTCCTCCATCGTGATGATGAGCTTCTCGCCCGCCTTGTTGACGACGGTCCAGACGCCGGCGTCGTCACCGGATCCCTCTTTCAACGTACACGGCGGGGACATCCAGTTGAGGGGCTTGTACGCCCGGTCGTCCGCGTGGATCGAGACGCTGCCGTCGGCCTTGACCAGGATCAGACGGGGCGCGGAGGGCAGATGGGCGGTGAGGCGGCCCGCGTAGTCGACGGAGCAGCGGGCGATGACGAGACGCATGGGCAGCAACGCTACTCGACACTCGGGCGGCGGTGTGAATCGCCCGTCACAAGAGGACCGGAACACGGGCAACCGCGGTCACAGAGGTCCCGGCAACGATCAGAGGGCTCCTTTTCCTCCCGAATCCCTCAGGATTCCGGTCATTCGCACCCTGGCTGATTGTGGCCCTGTGCATGGGTCCCTAAGTAGCCATTCTCCTGGTGCGGTCACCACCCGTTGCCTACCGTAGTGACGGGGAGGTCGCCGTGCGTGTACTCAGAGTGTTGCGGGAGACCGGGCGCGGCGGGCTCTCCCCTTTTTCTGTCCGGCAACCCCTGTGGATATCGGGGGTGCGAGAGGAGAACCCATGTCGCTCGACGTCTCACCGGCACTGTTGGAACAGGCCGAGCGAGGCGAGGTCGACGAAGCCGAATTCGTCGACTGCGTCCGGACCTCCCTGCCTTACGCGTGGGAGATGATCAGCACGCTGGTGGCCCGGCTGAAGGTGGACGGCGGAGAGTTCGCCGACAACCAGACGCCGCCGCCGAACGAGCAGGCACGCGGACAGCTGCTCCGCGCGCTCGCCAGCGACGCGATACGCGGCGCGCTGCAACGCCACTTCGGCGTACGCCTGGCCTTCCAGAACTGCCACCGAGTCGCGGTCTTCCCCCTCGACCCCTCGGCAGACGACCGCCTCGCCCGCTTCACCTCCATCCGAGGCCAACTCCTCAACCAGTCCCCCGAACTCCGGGACTGCTGACCCCCTGCCCCCAACCGTTCGCCTGCCGCTCCAGCGGGAGCCCCAAACAAACGGACCGGCAGGCGACCGTAACCCCCCACCCCAGCCCCCACCCGAGCCCACCAACCCGCACCAACCCCCCTCACCGCAACCCCCCCATCACCTCCACCCCCAACCTCCGAACGTTCTCCTCCGTAGCCGCCAGATCCCCCGACCCCTCGACCAGCAACGCGAACCGAGTGATCCCCGTCCGCTCGGACGTCGCCGCCAACCGATCCGCGCAGAGACTCGGCGTCCCCACGGGATGCAGCCCGCAGAGCAACTCGGTGTAGGCGACAGGATCCCGCATGGCACGCTCGCGTCCGTCGACGGTGACGTGCGCCGCGAGCCCCTGCCGGAGCCACCCGGGCATCGCCTTGACGAGCGTCTCGACGGCGTCGCTACGGCGGTCGGCGATCTGACAGACCCCGGCGGAGACGTGCGCCGCGAGGGCGACCTCCTCCCGCCCCCGACCGCACTCCAACGCCCGCCGCCGCCACAGCGCGACCATCTCCGCCTTCTCCTCGTCCCCGATGTGCATCCCGAGCAGCATCGGCAGCCCCCGCTCCGCGGCGAGCCGCACACTCGCCGGCGACGTACAGGCGACGATCACCTCGGGCCCGTCCGCGTCGGACAGCGACTCGGCGGGCCGAGGCACGACCGCCACCTCACGGAACCGGTACCGCTCCCCCGCCGCCCCCACCCCTGCCTCCCGCAGCCACCGCAACAGCAGATCGAGCGACTCGGGAAACCCCCGCTCGTACGCGTCGAGACCCGCCCCGAACACCTCCAGATCCACCCAGGGCCCACCCCGCCCGACCCCCAGCGAGAACCGCCCGCCGCTGACGAGGTGCAGCAGCGCCGCCTGCTCCCCGAGCGCCACGGGATGAACTGTCGGCAGCACGCTGACGGCCGTCCCGACCCGGATCCGCCGCGTCCGCCCCAGCAGCAGCGCCGCCAGCGTCACCGCCGAGGGGCATGTGCCGTACGGCACGAAGTGATGCTCGGCCAGCCACACCGAGTCGAGTCCCGCCTCCTCCGCGACCTCCGCGGACCGCACGGCACGGTGCAGCGCCTCCCCCTGGCCCTGTCCGGGGAACTGGGCCGCCAACACGAAACTTCCTACGCGCATGGCACTTTCCTGCTTCCTTGGCTCCGGCTCGGAGCTCCCCCACCCGGCATAACCGTCTGACACGTGCCGAGGACACGGCCTGGCGGAGAGATTTGCGGATTGTCTGGAGAACGGCGGAGCCGCCACCGAACCACCATCCCGGGGGCGACTTATACGGATTGGCCGTTCTGCGCCTACCCCGCATCGGGCCGCGTAGGCTGGACGGCAACCACGCTTCCCGCGACCGCCCCGTGAACCGCCCTGTGAGGTGTCCCGTGTCCCCCCGCCACAATCGCCCCAAGGGCACCGACCGGTCCGGCCGGAGCGCCGAGGACGACCCCGCGAACCGGTACGGCGGCTGGCAGTCCGCCACGGAGTGGGACGGCGAGGAGTGGAACGTACGGCACGTCGCGGGCGCCAGCAGCCAGGGCAAGTCCTACCGCTGCCCCGGCTGCGACCAGCTCATCCCCGACGGCGTCCCGCACGTCGTCGCCTGGCCCCAGCACGCCGGCGTCGACGACCGCCGCCACTGGCACAAGGCCTGCTGGAACGCACGGGACCGCCGCACCCCAGGGGTACGGCGGTCCCGCAACGCGCCTCGCTTCTAACGGCGCCGGCTACACGTCCCGCTTCTCCAGCAGCGCGAACCCGAGTCCGAACGCGGCCCCCGTGATGACGACCGCGATGAACAGGGAGTCCAGCGCGGAGGGGCCCGAGTCGGTGAGGGTCTCCGCGTAGAACGTGCTCAGCAGGTTCGGGATCGAGTACTCGAAGAGGAACTCACGGACTGCCGTGAGGGCGTCCGTGAACATGAACAGGGCCAGCACGAGCGGCGCCAGCACCAGACCGATCATGATGGTGATGGCGCCCGCGGAGTGCCGGACGATCGAGCCGACGGCCAGCGAGAGCATGCCGAGCAGCGCGATGAACAGGGACACCCCCAGGGTGCCCTTCAGCCACTCGGCGGTCGTCGGCGTCTTCGCCCCGTCCAGCAGCGCGACGTCCGCGAGCGCGACGATCAGCGTCGACACGAACGTGAACGTGAAGGCGACGCCGAAGAACACGATCGCCTTCGCCGCGAGCACCCGGGCCCGCGAGGGGCACGCCACCATCGTCGTCCGGATCATGCCCGTGCCGTACTCGGACGCCGTCGTCAGCACCCCCAGCGTGATCAGGCACATGCTCCCGAGGAGCACCCCGAACACGCCGTACGACAAGGGGTTGCTCCCCGCGAGGTCCTCCGGACCGGCGTTCGCGGAAATAGCCACCGCCGCCAACAACCCGATCCCCACCACCATCACCACGAACACCCCGAGCGTCCACATCGTCGACCGCACGGACCGCATCTTCGTCCACTCCGACGCCACCGCATGCCCGAGATGCGTCCGCACCACCGGAATCGGCGAGGTGTACCCCGGCACCGCCTGCTGCCACACCTGCGGCGAAGGAGTCTGCTGGGCACTGCTCATCGTGCGTCCTCGGGGTCGACGGGGTTGTTCTTCTCGACGGGGCTTTCGGACACAACAGGTCCGGCCCCAGCGGCGGCAGGCTCGGAAACGGCCGGCTCAGAGCTGGCGGCAAGCACGGGCGCGGCGGCCGTGGACACAACGGACGCAGGCGCAGCACCAGCGGGCCCGGACGTCGTGAGCTCGGAAGCCGCAGGGGCAAGCGCGAACCCGACAGGCGCGGACGCGCTGGGCACAGCGTCGACCGGCAACCCGGACACAGCCGGAACGGAGCCTGCGGCGGACACGGGCTCGACACCGACAGACCCGGACGCGCTGGGCACAGCGTCGACCGGCAACCCGGACGCGGCCGGAACGGAGCCTGCGGCGGACGCGGGCTCGGCGTCGGCAGATCCGGTCGCGGACGCGCTGGGCACGGCGTCGACCGGCGCCCCGGACACGGCGTCCTCGCCCCCGGCACCCTTCGGGCTCCCGGGAATGCTGGGGACCACCGGTGCCTCGGTGAGAATCCGCGTACTGGCCGACTCCCGCCCGCCCCCAGTGGCCCCCTCGGTCTTCACCGACGGAATCACCAGCGTGCCGACGTCCTTCGCGGCCGCACCGGAACCGGCGACCGGCACGGCCGGAGCCACGGAAGCTGACGGCGCAGCCCCAACCGCCGGTACCGCCGGGGCCGGGCCGAAGCCGCCCGCCGGTGCCGAAGCCTGCCCGGCGGGCGC
>NZ_JBTYMC010000168.1:0-14181 GCF_054880855.1 Streptomyces sp. S6
GCTCGCCGCCGGCGACGGCGCGGGCGCGGAGGCGGCGATGCGGCAGCTGCTGACCGTCCACCCCGAGGTGGAGCGTGTGGTTCCGGCGCCGCGCGAGCACTGACCGCGTCTCTCGGGCGGTGCCGCCGGGGACGCTCTTCCCCTTCCGGCGTCCCTTCGGGCCGACGTCCCGCCCTCCGGTCGGACTCCGCAGGACCCCTCGCGGGCCCGCGGAGTCCGACGGCGCGACACGGTCGGTGAGTGCCTTCGATCATGAGGTGATCACGGTGGCGACCTTCTCTGACCGTGTCTGACCGTTTTTGAGTGCTTACGGGGTGTGACTCGGGCCACGTAGATTGGGCGTAACGCTTGTGGGAACAGCGCGATGACCTAAGAGGTGACAGCCGAGGAGGGAATACGGACGCCGTTCACGGCGCTGTGCATTCTCCCGGCCCCCGCCCGCCCGTCGGCCCATCCCCGAGGCCGGTGGTCGGCTCCTGTCCGTCGTGGACGGGGCCGGAAGCCGTTTTCCAACGTTCCGAGAGGTTGTTCGTGTCGGCCAGCACATCCCGTACTCTCCCGCCGGAGATCGCCGAGTCCGTCTCTGTCATGGCGCTCATCGAGCGGGGAAAGGCTGATGGGCAGATCGCCGGCGACGATGTGCGTCGGGCCTTCGAAGCCGACCAGATTCCGGCCACTCAGTGGAAGAACGTACTGCGCAGCCTCAACCAGATCCTTGAGGAAGAGGGTGTGACGCTGATGGTCAGTGCCGCAGAGCCCAAGCGCACCCGAAAGAGCGTCGCAGCGAAGAGTCCGGCCAAGCGCACCGCCACCAAGACGGTCGCGGCGAAGACGGTGACCACCAGGAAGGCCACCGCCACCACCGCGGCTCCGGCCGCCTCGGCGACCGGTGACGCCGAGGAGGCCACCGCCGGGCGGGCCGCCAAGAAGGCCGCGCCCGCCGCCAAGAAGACCGCCGCGAAGAAGGCGGCCCCCGCCAAGAAGACCGCCGCGAAGAAGACCGCGGCCAAGAAGGACGACGCCGAGATCCTTGAGGACGAGGTCCTCGAAGAGGCACCCGGCGGCAAGGCCGACGGCGAGCCCGAGGGCACCGAGAACGCCGGCTTCGTCCTCTCCGACGAGGACGAGGACGACGCGCCGGCCCAGCAGGTCGCCGCCGCCGGCGCCACCGCCGACCCGGTCAAGGACTACCTCAAGCAGATCGGCAAGGTCCCCCTCCTCAACGCCGAGCAGGAGGTCGAGCTCGCCAAGCGCATCGAGGCGGGCCTGTTCGCCGAGGACAAGCTGTCCAACGCCGACAAGCTGGCCCCGAAGCTCAAGCGCGAGCTGGAGATCATCGCCGAGGACGGCCGCCGCGCCAAGAACCACCTCCTGGAGGCCAACCTCCGCCTCGTGGTCTCGCTGGCCAAGCGCTACACCGGCCGCGGCATGCTCTTCCTGGACCTCATCCAGGAGGGCAACCTCGGTCTGATCCGCGCGGTCGAGAAGTTCGACTACACCAAGGGCTACAAGTTCTCCACGTACGCCACCTGGTGGATCCGTCAGGCGATCACCCGCGCGATGGCCGACCAGGCCCGCACCATCCGTATCCCGGTGCACATGGTCGAGGTCATCAACAAGCTCGCGCGCGTGCAGCGCCAGATGCTCCAGGACCTGGGCCGCGAGCCCACCCCGGAGGAGCTGGCCAAGGAACTCGACATGACCCCGGAGAAGGTCATCGAGGTCCAGAAGTACGGCCGTGAGCCCATCTCGCTGCACACCCCCCTCGGTGAGGACGGCGACAGCGAGTTCGGTGACCTCATCGAGGACTCCGAGGCCGTCGTCCCGGCCGACGCCGTGAGCTTCACGCTCCTCCAGGAGCAGCTCCACTCCGTCCTCGACACCCTGTCCGAGCGCGAGGCGGGCGTCGTCTCCATGCGTTTCGGTCTCACCGACGGTCAGCCGAAGACCCTCGACGAGATCGGCAAGGTCTACGGCGTCACCCGTGAGCGGATCCGCCAGATCGAGTCCAAGACCATGTCCAAGCTGCGTCACCCGTCGCGTTCGCAGGTCCTGCGCGACTACCTCGACTAGGTCTTGCCCGTACGACGACGGGGGCCCGGTTCCTGCCAAGGGGACCGGGCCCCCGTCGTCGTACGCGCGGGTGCGCGCCACACCATTGTCGATCACTCTGGGTTTCCGATAATCATCCCAGAGTGAGGAACGTGTATGCGCCTTCCCTTGGTCCGGGCGCTCGCCCGGCCGTTGGTTCTGGCGGCGGCGACGGTCGCCATACCGCTGATGAACGCGGCCCCGGCGGCCTCCGACAGTGTGATCGTCGGCGGCTTCCCGGTCGACGTCTCCCGGAGCCCCTGGACGGTCGCGCTGTCCAGCCGTGACCGGTTCGGCGGTACGCGGTCGGGCCAGTTCTGCGGCGGCGTGGCGGTCGCGCCGACCCTGGTCCTCACGGCGGCCCACTGCGTCGGCGAGGACGTCCTCGGGGCGCCCCCGAACAGGGTGCGGGACTTCAAGGTCGTCACCGGCCGCACCGATCTGTCCACGGACGCCGGCCGGGAGATCGCCGTACGGGACACCTGGGTGAACCCGGAGTACGACCGCTCCAGCAACTCCGGGGACTTCGCCGTGCTCACGATCGCCGAACCGCTGCCCGAGACGTCGGTCATCGGGGCGGCCGGGGCGGGGGATCCCGCGTACGCGGCGGGGACGGAGGCCGTGGTCTACGGCTGGGGCGACGTCTCCGGGTTCGGTGAGTACGCGCGCGGTCTGCGGGCCGCGCGGGTGCACGTCATGGCCGACGCGCGCTGCGAGCGGGCGTACCCGGGAGGCCCCGAGGGCACCTACGTCGCCCGGACGATGCTGTGCGCCGGGGAGGCCAGGGGTGGCCGGGACGCCTGCCAGGGCGACAGCGGTGGGCCGCTGGTGGCGCAGGGCAGGCTGGTCGGCCTGGTGTCCTGGGGGAGCGGCTGCGGGCGCCCCGGGAGTCCGGGGGTCTACACGCGCGTCTCGGACGTTCTGAGAGTGCTGAACGGCTCCGCGGCCCTGCGAGGGGCTGCTGGGCCGTCAGGCGGGCGCTGAGCGGCTCCGACGGATACGCGTACGGGCGGCGGCCCCTGTCTCCAGGGACCGCCGCCCGTACGCCGGCCTGTGCCGGTTGTGCTGCTCGTCGTGAACGCCGAACGTCAGCGCTCATCCTCGGAGGCGGTCGCGGGAACGGCCGTCAGCCGCTCCGTCTCGTCCTGTATCTCGGCGGCGATCTTCTTGAGCTCCGGCTCGAACTTCCGGCCGTGGTGGGCGCAGAAGAGCAGTTCTCCGCCGCTCGCCAGGACAACGCGAAGGTAGGCCTGGGCGCCGCAGCGGTCGCAGCGATCGCCGGCCGTCAGCGGGCTCACGGGGGTCAGAACAGTAGTCACGTCGCCTCTTCTCTAGCTCGACGAGCTGTCGTACCAGGGTCAACATCCAACCAGCCTCAAACGTTCCCGCTTGCGGTTTTCCCTCGAAAAAATCTTTCGAGGCGGCTGACTGCTGCCGGTTTGGCGGCGAATGTGCCGTAGTGCGTTTCTTGCGTGCTTACGGTTTCGCGCTGTCGATCATGGGTCGGTCCTCCCGGCCGGGTTGCCGGTTCGTTCTTGAGGACGTGCCCGGAGCCTAAATGGTTCATGCCTCGAAGGGAACGTGATATGTACTTCACTCCATTGAGCGATCGAACACGCATGCGACTCTGGACTAGTCTGGCTCCAGACGAGGGTGGCGTGACAACGGCTCTACCTGGCCTCGGTACCCTCTTGACGGCGACCGAAGCCGTGCCCTTACCCAGAAGGGCCCCACCTGAAATTCAGCGAGGAGCGAACCGCGTGACCGCCGATACGTCCGTGCCGTCCACTGCGCTGCTGGCAGGAGCAGACCGGGACGGCTCCAACTACACCGCGCGGCACCTGCTCGTCCTCGAAGGACTAGAGGCCGTCCGCAAGCGTCCGGGCATGTACATCGGATCGACCGACAGCCGCGGTCTCATGCACTGCCTGTGGGAGATCATCGACAACTCCGTCGACGAGGCGCTCGGCGGTTTCTGCGACCACATCGATGTGGTTCTCCACGACGACGGCTCCGTGGAGGTCCGCGACAACGGCCGCGGCATCCCGGTCGACGTCGAGCCCAAGACCGGGCTGTCCGGCGTCGAGGTCGTCATGACCAAGCTCCACGCGGGCGGCAAGTTCGGCGGCGGCTCCTATGCCGCCTCCGGCGGTCTGCACGGGGTGGGCGCCTCCGTCGTCAACGCCCTCTCCGCCCGGCTGGACGTCGAGGTCGACCGCGGCGGCAACACGCACGCGATCAGCTTCCGCCGCGGTGTCCCCGGCGCCTTCGCCGGAGCCGGGCCCGACGCCAAGTTCGACCCGGACAGCGGGCTGCGCAAGACCAAGAGGGTCGCGAAGGCCCGTACCGGCACGCGCGTGCGCTACTGGGCCGACCGCCAGATCTTCCTCAAGGACGCCAAGCTCTCCCTGGAGCACCTCCACCAGCGCGCCCGCCAGACCGCGTTCCTGGTGCCCGGTCTGACCATCGTCGTCCGGGACGAACTCGGTCTCGGCGAGGGCGGCAGCAAGGGCGAGGAGTCCTTCCGCTTCGACGGCGGCATCAGCGAGTTCTGCGAGTACCTGGCCTCCGACAAGCCGGTCTGCGACATCCTCCGCTTCACCGGCGAGGGCACCTTCCGCGAGACCGTCCCGGTCCTCGACGAGCACGGCCAGATGACCCCCACCCAGGTCACCCGCGAACTCGTCGTCGACGTCGCCCTGCGCTGGGGCACCGGCTACGACACGACGCTCAAGTCGTTCGTGAACATCATCGCCACCCCCAAGGGCGGCACCCACGTCGCCGGCTTCGAGCAGGCCGTCACGACCACGATGAACGAGGTGCTGCGCGCCAAGAAGCTGCTGCGCGTCGCCGAGGACGGCGTCCTCAAGGACGACGCCCTGGAGGGCCTCACCGCCGTCGTCACCGTCCGGCTCGCCGAACCGCAGTTCGAGGGCCAGACCAAGGAGGTCCTCGGCACCTCCGCGGCCCGCCGGATCGTGACGCAGGTCATCTCCAAGGAGCTCAAGGCGTTCCTGACCTCCACCAAGCGGGACGCCGCCGCCCAGGCGCGCGTCGTCATGGAGAAGGTCGTCGCCGCCGCGCGCACGCGCGTCGCCGCTCGCCAGCACAAGGACGCGCAGCGCAGGAAGACCGCCCTGGAGTCGTCGTCCCTGCCGGCCAAGCTCGCCGACTGCCGCAGCGACGACGTCGACCGCAGCGAACTCTTCATCGTCGAGGGCGACTCCGCGCTCGGCACCGCCAAGCTCGCCCGCAACTCCGAGTTCCAGGCGCTGCTGCCGATCCGCGGCAAGATCCTCAACGTCCAGAAGTCGTCCGTCACGGACATGCTGAAGAACGCCGAGTGCGGCGCGATCATCCAGGTCATAGGAGCGGGGTCCGGCCGGACCTTCGATCTGGAGGCCGCCCGCTACGGCAAGATCATCATGATGACCGACGCCGATGTGGACGGCTCCCACATCCGCTGCCTGCTGCTGACCCTGTTCCAGCGGTACATGCGGCCCATGGTCGAGGCGGGGCGGGTCTTCGCCGCGGTGCCGCCGCTGCACCGGATCGAGCTGGTCCAGCCGAAGAAGGGGCAGGACAAGTACGTCTACACGTACTCGGACCGTGAACTGCGCGACAAGCTCATGGAGTTCCAGACCAAGGGCGTGCGGTACAAGGACTCCATCCAGCGGTACAAGGGCCTCGGCGAGATGGACGCGGACCAGTTGGCCGAGACGACGATGGACCCCCGGCACCGGACGCTGCGGCGGATCAACCTCTCCGACCTGGAGGCGGCGGAGCAGGTGTTCGACCTGCTGATGGGGAACGACGTGGCGCCGCGCAAGGAGTTCATCTCCAGCTCGGCGGCTACGTTGGACCGGTCGCGGATCGACGCGTAGCCGCTGCGCTCGGCTTGGGCCGGGGCGGTTCGGGGTGGGGGTGCGGATGTCGGCGGGGTGCGGGTTGTGTGTGGCTGATCGCGCAGTTCCCCGCGCCCCCAAGGAGCCCCTGCGGGGCTCCTTGGGGGTGCGTCTCCACCTACGGGTGGAGACGGCCAGGCCGACAGATCCACCCTTGATCCACCCTGGCGCCGATCTGCCCGAGGGCTGGTTTCCGTAGGTTCGGAGGTGTCGGCGGCGAGTGTCGCCGGGTTCTTCTTGCGAGCACGGGGGCTGGGATGGCCGGGCTGGTCAACGCGTTGGTGATAGCGGCGGTCGTCGCTGTGGTGATCGGGCGGCAGTTCCGGGCGGCGCCGGTCGATGCGGGGCGGCGGTGGTGGCTTCTGCCGGGGATTCTCGCCGTCATGTCGGTGCAGCAGGCTGGGCTGCTCGACGCCGGGCACCGGACCGCGTCGGCGGTGCTGCTCGGGGTCGAGGTGCTGGTCGGGCTGGTGACCGGGGCCGGGTGGGGGTGGACGACGCGGATGTGGGTCGCGGAGGACGGCGTCGTGTGGCGCAAGAGCGGCAGGGCGAGTGCCGGGGTGTGGGGCGTCGGGGTGGTGCTGCGGGTGGGGCTCTTCGGGGTCGGGGCCGCGATCGGTGTCCACCAGAACAGCTCCGTCCTGATGCTCTCCCTGGCGGCCACGCTGTTGGTGCGCTCCGGGGTCGTGGCCTGGCGTGCGCAGCAGCTCGACCGGACCCTCGCCGGGCCCGCGGCGCCGTACCGTGACGAGGTGTCCCGGCTGCGCACGAAGGAGCGCGTGTGACCGACAACCCCTGGCTGCGCTGGCCGTCCCGGGAGGCTCTCGACCGCAAGGGGGCCTCGTCCGCCAGACGCGCACTGGGCTGGCTGCTGCGGCTGCTGATGATCGGCATCGTCCTGCGGAGTGCCGTCAGCGGACCGCACGAGCACGGCTGGAAGCTGGCGGCCGGAGGGGCGATCGTCCTCGTCGCGGTGGGGGCGTCGCGGGCGTTCTCCGTGGTGACGCTCACCCACCGGCTGGTGCCCTCGCTCCTGCTGCTGACGCTCTTGCTGGGCCTCGCCGTCACGGCCGAGGCGCTGGGCTTCGGGTCGCCGGCCATCGTCCTGTGGTGCGGCTGCGCCGTCGTGGCGCTGGAGCGGCTCCCGATGGGCGCCGCGCTGCCTTTCGCCTCGGTCGCGCTGAGCGCCTTCGCCGCCGTCAACGAGGACATGTGGCTGACCACCGCGGCCACGCTCGGCGCGCTGGCTCTGGCCGGCTACACCCTGCGCCTCGACAACGAGGCCCGCGGCAACGCCGCGCGACTCCTCGCCCAGGAGCGGGCCGCGCGCGCGGCCGAGGCGGAGTCGGCCGCGCTGACCGAGCGCGCCCGTATCGCCCGGGAGATCCACGACGTGCTGGCACACAGCCTCTCCGCCCAGCTCGTGCACCTGGAGGCGGCCCGCCTGCTCATCGAGCGGGACGCCGACCGCGGGCAGATCCTCGACCGGGTGGTCGCGGCGCGCGCCATGGCCCGCGACGGCCTGGAGGAGACCCGCCAGGCCCTGTCCGCCCTGCGCGGCGACCTCACCCCGCTGGAGGACTTCCTGACCGGCCTGGTGCGCGCGGTGGACGGTGCCCAGGTCACCGTGCGGGGTGAACACAGACCGCTGTCGGCCGAGGTGTCCCAGGCCGTGCGCAGGGTCGCGCAGGAGGCCCTCACGAACGTCCGCAAGCACGCCCCGGGCGCCAGGGTCAGCCTCCGGCTGGAGTACGGGCCGGACGAAGTGACCCTGGACGTGCGGGACTCGGGCGGGCCGCCGGGTGAACTTGCGGGCACGGGAGGCGGATACGGTCTCCTGGGCATGCGGGAGCGTGCCGAACTGCTGGGCGGCTCGCTGGAGGCGGGGCCGGACGAGGAAGGGTTCGCGGTGAGGCTGAGGGTGCCGGTATGACGGAGCAGGGGCGGAAGAAGCCGGCGCGGGTGCTGGTGGCGGACGACCAGACCGTCGTCCGGGAGGGCATCGTGATGCTGCTCGGGCTGCTGCCCGAGGTCGAGGTGGTGGGTGCGGCGGTGGACGGCGAGGACGCGGTGCGGCTGGTCGCCGAACTCGCCCCGGACGTCGTCCTGATGGACCTGCGCATGCCCCGCTGCGACGGGGTCGAGGCGACCCGGCGGATCCGGGCCGCCCACCCCGGCACACAGGTCGTGGTGCTCACGACGTTCGCGGACGACGAGTCCCTGTTCCCGGCGCTGGCCGCCGGTGCCCGCGGCTACCTCACGAAGGACGCGGGCGGCGAGGAGATCGTCCGGGCCGTGCACAGCGTCCTGTCCGGGGACGCGGGGCTGTCGCCGAGCATCCAGCGGCGGCTGCTGGAGCGGCTGTCGGAGCCCGTGCCGCAGGAACCGGCCGAACCGGCGGGGCCGCCGGACGGGTTGACGGCGCGTGAGACCGAAGTGGTGATCCTTATCGCCGAAGGCCTCAGCAACCAGGAGATCTCCCGCAGACTCCACGTCTCGCCGACGACGGTGAAGACCCACATCAACAACCTGTTCGCCAAGGCGAGCCTCAAGGACCGTGCGCAGGCGGTGAGTTACGCATACAGAAAGGGGTTGGTAAAACCACCAAAATCGGAAATGGGATAAGTCGGCCCATTGTCGCTTGATGGGGTGAAGAATGCGGGAAAGAGAGTAGGGGATCTTCCCGTTCTGTCCATCATTGGGTATGCAGTTGAGCAACGACCGTGCCCGCAGTGGCGGGGGCGGTCCCGAGAGAGCACGCGAGCACCAAGAGGTGCGGACCCCGGTCCCCGAAGAACCGGCGGGCGTGCGGTATGACGATCCTTGGTACGACGCCCTGGCCCCGGACTGGCCCGGAGCGGAGCCGGCGAGCGCGCCCGCGCCCGCGGTCCCGGCGCCCCGCGAGGAGTCCGGCCGCGACGCGATGGCGGAGGTCTACCTCGCCGTCCAGCGCAGCGCCGCCTTCCAGGAAGTACGCAGCCGCTACCGGCGGTTCGTGGTCCCGGCGGGCATCGGCTTCTTCCTCTGGTACGTGGCGTACGTCATCGCGGCCACCACCGCGCCCGGGTTCATGGCCCGGCCCGTCGTGGGCGCCGTCAACGTGGCACTTGTCGCCGGTCTGGGACAGTTCCTCACCACCTTCCTCGTGGCCTGGGCCTACGCCAGGCACGCCCGGCTGCGCAGGGACAGGGCCGCCCTCGACCTGCGCTGGGACACCCAGGAACTGACCCGCGGTGTGAAGGGCGGCAAGCCGTGAGCGGTACCCATCAGACCCTGGCCCTCGTGCTGTTCAGCGTGTTCATCGCGGTCACGCTGGGCATCACGACCTGGGTCAGCCGCAACCGGCACGGCTCGGCGGAGGAGTTCTACGCCGGCGGACGGCTGTTCTCCCCGATGGAGAACGGCTTCGCCATCGCGGGCGACTACATGTCGGCCGCGTCCTTCCTCGGCATCTCCGGCCTGATCGCGCTGTTCGGCTACGACGGCCTGCTCTACTCGGTCGGCTTCCTCGTCGCCTGGCTGGTCGTCCTGCTCCTCATCGCCGAACTCGTGCGCAACTGCGGGCGGTTCACGCTCGCGGACGTCGTCGCGGCGCGGATGAGCGAGCGGCCGGTGCGCATCGCGGCGGGCGCCTCCTCCGTCATCGTGTCGATCTTCTACCTCGTCGCCCAGATGGTCGGCGCGGGCAGCCTCGTCGCGCTGCTGCTGGGCCGCAGCGGCGCCGCGACCCAGGTGTGGACCGTCATCGGGGTCGGCGCGCTCATGATCATCTATGTGTCGCTGGGAGGTATGCGGGCCACCACCTGGATCCAGATCGTCAAGGCGGTCCTGCTGCTCGGCGGCACGATCGCGCTGACCGTCCTCGTCCTCGTCCGCTTCCACGGCGACTTCGACCGGCTGCTGCTCACCGCGGCCGAACGCAGCGGCCACGGCGCCGACTTCCTGGCCCCCGGCCTGAAGTACGGGGCGAACTGGACCTCGCGCTTCGACTTCATCAGCCTCGGCCTCGCCCTCGTGCTGGGCACGGCCGGCCTGCCGCACATCCTGTCCCGCTTCTACACCGTGCCGACCGCGCGGGCGGCCCGCCGGTCCGTGGTCTGGTCGATCGGCCTGATCGGCAGCTTCTACCTGATGACGATCGTGCTGGGCTTCGGCGCCGCCGCGATCGTCGGACCGGACGCCGTACGCCAGTCCAACGCGGCCGGCAACACCGCCGTCCCGCTGCTCGCCCTCGACCTCGGTGGCGGTGCGCAGTCCATGGGCGGCGCGGTGCTGTTCGCGGTCGTCGGCGCGGTCGCCTTCGCGACGATCCTCGCGGTGGTCGCCGGCATCACCCTCGCCTCCTCGGCGTCCGTGGCCCACGACCTGTACGCGTCACTGCGCCGCAAGCACGCCAAGCAGCGCAGCGAGGTCACGGTCGCGCGGGTCGCCGCCGTCGGCATCGGCATCGTCGCGATCGCGCTCGGCATCCTGGCGCGCGAACTCAACGTCGCGTTCCTCGTCGGCCTCGCCTTCGCCGTCGCCGCGTCCGCGAACCTGCCGGTGCTGCTGTACTCGCTGTTCTGGCGCAACTTCACCACCCGGGGCGCCGTCTGGGCGGTCTACGGAGGGCTGATCCCGGCGCTCCTGCTCGTCGTGCTGTCGCCGGTCGTCTCGGGCAGCCCCGAATCGCTCGTCCCCGGCGTCGACTTCCAGTTCTTCCCGCTCCAGAACCCCGGCATCGTCTCGATCCCGCTGGGCTTCCTCGCGGGCTGGCTCGGCACGGTGACCTCGTCGGAGGAGCCCGACGAGGCACGGCACGCGGAGACGGAGGTGCGTTCGCTGACAGGAGCGGGGGCCGTGTAGGAGCGGCGCCGGGCTTGGGCCATGGCGCGGCCCAGGCACGGCGGTGCATTGATGGCCTGTCCGGAAGTTGCTCCATACATCCATCAAGGTGCCCGGTACTCATCACGACATTCGGTACTCGTCAACACGCTCAACGAAACCGTGCTCTCAGGCGCGGGCCGCCCACACGTAACGGTGCTCCGGGCGGCCCGCGTCGCCGTACTTGAGGGTCAGCCGGGCCCGGCCGGTGCGCTCCAGAAGCTTCAGATAACGCTGGGCCGTCTGACGGCTCACCCCCGTGCGGTCGGCGATCTCCTGTGCGGACAGCGGCCCGTCCGCGCGGATCAGACACTGGCGGACCAACTCGGCGGTGGTGGGGGAGTGCCCCTTGGGCAGGCCCGGCTCCGCAGGGGCCGACAGCGCGCCGAACATGCGGTCCACGTCGGCCTGTTCGGCCTCGCCGCCGCCGTCCAGGGTGCGGCGCAGCTCGCCGTACGCCTCCAGCTTCGCGCGCAGGCCCGCGAAGGCGAACGGCTTGACCAGGTACTGGAGCGCGCCGTGCCGCATCGCGGAGCGGACCGTCTCGACGTCCCGCGCGGCCGTCACCATGACGACGTCCGCCTGATGGCCGCGACGGCGCATCTCCTGGACGACGTCGATGCCCGTCCCGTCGGGCAGATAGTGGTCCATCAGGACGAGGTCCACCCGAGGCAGCAGCTCCAGCAGCCGCAGCGCCTCGGCCGCGCCGTGCGCCTGCCCGGCGACCCGGAAACCCGGCACTTTCTCCACGTAGGCGGCGTTCACCCGGGCGACCCGGGCGTCGTCGTCCACGACCAGGACCTCGATCACTGTGCATCCTCCTCGACGGCACGCGCGGGGACGGCCGGTACAGCGGCGCCGGCGCCCTCGGACAGCGCGTCGGGCAGGATCACGGTGAACTCCGCGCCCCCGCACTCGGCCTGCCCCACCCGCGCCCCGCCGCCCTGCCGCTCGGCGAGCCGGCGCACCAGGGAGAGCCCGATGCCGCGCCGGCCGTGCGCGGGGGGCTTCTTGGTGGACCACCCCTCGGTGAACACCGACTCCCGGTGCTCCACCGGGATCCCGGGACCGGTGTCGCGCACCCGCAGGACGGCGGTACGCCCCTCGGCGCGCAATTCGACCTCCACGCGCGCGTGTGTCGTGCCCGCGACGGCGTCCAGCGCGTTGTCGACCAGGTTCCCCACGATCGTCACCAGCCCCCTCGGATCGACGAGCCGGTCCGGCAGCCGGGTGCGGCCGGACAGCTTCAGGGCGACCCCGCGCTCCGCCGCCACCGTCGCCTTGCCGACCAGCAGCGCCGCCAGCAGCGGGTCCTGGATCTTCTGGGAGACCTCCTCCGCGGTGGCCCGGTGGTCGCCGACCACCTCACCGACGAACTCCACCGCTTCCTCGTACATCTCCAGCTCCAGCAGCCCGAGGAGGGTGTGCATCCGGTTGGCGTGTTCGTGGTCCTGCGCGCGGAGGGCGTCGATCAGCCCGCGCGTGGAGTCGAGTTCCCGGCCGAGCTGCTCCAGCTCGGTACGGTCGCGCAGGGTGGCGACGGCGCCGCCGTCGTCCGTGGGCATGCGGTTGGTGACCAGGACGCGCGGGCCGCGCACGGTGAGCAGGTCCGTGCCGGTCACCCGGCCCGCCAGGACGTCCGCCGTACGGCCCGTGCCGAGCGCCTCGTCCAGGGAGCGGCCCACGGCTTCGTCGCCGATCCCCAGCAGGCGCCGCGCCTCGTCGTTCAGGAGCCGGACGCGGCCCGTGCGGTCCAGCGCGACGACGCCCTCCCGGATGCCGTGCAGCATCGCCTCACGCTCCGCGAGCAGCGCCGAGATGTCCGAGAAGGCCAGGTCCCGGGTCTGCCGGTGGACCCGGCGCGAGATCAGCCAGGCCGCCAGCGCGCCCACCGCGAGCGCGCCGCCCGCGTAGGCGAACAGCCCCGGGACGGCGTGGATCAGCCGGGCGCGGACGTTGTCGTACTCGATGCCGACGGAGACCGCGCCGACGATCCGTCCGCCGGCGTCCCGCAGCGGCACCTTGCCGCGCGCCGAGCGGCCCAGCGTGCCGTCGTCGATCTCCATCACCGCCTCGCCCGCCAGCGCCTTGTGCGGGTCCGTCGAGACGACTCCGCCGATCTGGTCCGGATCGCGGTGCGACCAGCGGACACCGGACCTGTTCATCACGACGACGTACTCGGCGCCGCTCGCCCGCCGGATCCGCTCCGCCTCGCGCTGCACCGGGCCGTCCACCGAGGGAGTGCTGTTCTCCAGGTCCTCCGCCAGTTGCGGCATCGCCGCGGTGGTCTGCGCGATCGCCAGTGCGCGGCGCATCGCCTGGTCGTCCAGCTGGTTGCTCAACGGGGCGAGGAACAGGCCCGTCGCGAGGACCACCACGCCGGCCGCGGTCGACAGCTGCATCAGCAGGATCTGCGAGAAGGCGCGTCGGGGGAGGCCGAGGCGCAGGCGGCGGGTGGGGGGAGCCTGGGGCATGTCTTGACGGTACGTGGCGGGGAGGGGTGCTGTAGAGATGTGGCGGGGATCTCTTGACGAGACGTGTGGATGAGGCGGACGGGGTGGATCAGATGGACCAGACGATCAACTGTTGACGTCAGCTCGCCAGCGCCGTCCGAGCCGTCGTCAGCTCCCGCACCTCCACGACGTCCATCCGCGCGGGGGTCCCCAGAACAGATGCCCCGCAGCTCTCCGGGCGGGCCGGCAGCGGGTTGCTCTGGGCGACGGCGACCTGCCAGCGCCGGCCGTCGGTGTGGGCGACGGTGACCTCCCAGCGAGGCGCCTCGCCCGTCGTGCGGACGACGCCCAGAACGTCGGCGGCGTATTCGTGGACGGCTGCACGGACGGCGAGTTCGGCGGCCTGGCCGGGCCGTTCCCAGGCCGAGCGGCCACGGCACCCGTCGACCACGATCCGGCCCTCCCGCGCGGCGTGGAGGACGTTCTTGACGGTGTGGGCCTGCGCGCGGCCGTACGCGTAGCCGTAGGGCAGGACGAGCACCGTGGGGGAGAAGCGATGACCACCCAGATGGGTGACCTCCCAGACGCCCGGTACGTCGGAGGCGGTCAGTTCGGCGGCCAGGGGACGGCCGAGGAGGGCGCAGCAGCGGTCGCGCTTGCCGTTCGTGCAGACCAGGGCGAGCGGGTCGCCCGTGTGGGGCCGGCCGCCGAGGACGGTGTCGAACGTGCGGTGGTCGCCCCGGCCGAGGGCGGCGAGGTCGAGGTCCAGCAGCCTCAGGGGGTCCTGGGCGGCGGCGCTGCGCAGCCACACCCCGCCGGGCACGGTGTGGGCGGCGAAGACCTGGCGCAGGGGCGGGGTGCCGAAGTCG
>NZ_JBTYMC010000169.1:0-14180 GCF_054880855.1 Streptomyces sp. S6
ACGACTGGGTTGATAGGCCAGATCTGGAAGCCCTGTAAGGGGTGGAGGTGACTGGTACTAATAGGCCGAGGGCTTGTCCTCAGTTGCTCGCGTCCACTGTGTTAGTTCTGAGACAACGAACCGTTGTCGGCTTCAGAGCAGAACCACACAATTAAAGAGTGTGCTTGTTCGCTCGAAACCATTAGGGTTTCGGTGGTCATAGCGTGAGGGAAACGCCCGGTTACATTCCGAACCCGGAAGCTAAGCCTTTCAGCGCCGATGGTACTGCAGGGGGGACCCTGTGGGAGAGTAGGACGCCGCCGAACAATCTTTGGAGGACCTCTGGTCCCAGCGTTCAGCTGGGCCCAGGGGTCCTTTTGTTTTTACAATGCTTGAGGTACCGAAGACAGGAGTCACCGATGTCCACCAACTCTCCCGACGACCGAGGGGACCGCAACGACCGTGGTGACCGCGGCGACCGTGGCGGCTTCCGCCGCGACGACCGCCGTGACCAGGGCCGTGACCGGGGTGGCTTCCGTCGTGACGACCGGCGCGACGGCGACCGTCGGGACGACCGTGGTGGTTTCCGCCGCGATGATCGTCGTGACGACCGCAGGGACGACCGTCGCGATGACCGAGGTGGCTTCGGCCGGCGTGACGACCGTGACCGTGGACCGCGTCCCGCGTTCCAGCGTGACGACCGCCGCGACGACCGTGGCGGGCGCCCCGGTGGTGGCTTCCGCCGTGACAACGACCGGCGTGATGATCGCCGGGATGGTGACCGGGGTGGTTTCCACCGCGACGACCGTCCGGCCTTCAACCGGGACAACGACCGCGACCGTGGTGGCTACGGCGGCCCCCGTCGCGATGACCGCCCCGGCTTCCGCCGCGACGACCGTCCCTCTTTCCGCCGTGATGACCGGCGTGACGGCGACCGTGGCGGTTTCCGCCGTGACAACGACCGTCCCTCGCACGACCGGCGTGACGACCGCGACCGTGGCTCCCGTCCCGCGTTCCAGCGCGACGACCGCCGCGACGACCGTGGCGGGCGCCCCGGTGGCGGCTTCCGCCGCGACAACGACCGTCCCGCCTTCCGTCGGGACGACCGGCGTGACGACCGCAGGGACGACCGTGGCGGTTTCCGCCGCGATGACCGGCGTGACGACCGCGACCGTGGTCCCCGCCCCCAGTTCCAGCGCGACGACCGCAGGGACGACCGTCGTGACAACGACCGGCGTGACGGTGACCGTGGCGGCTTCCGCCGCGACAACGACCGCCCCTCGCACGACCGGCGTGACGACCGTGACCGTGGCTCCCGTCCCGCGTTCCAGCGCGACGACCGCCGCGACGACCGGCGTGACGGTGACCGTGGCGGTTTCCGCCGTGACAACGACCGCCCCTCCTACGACCGCCGCGACGACCGCCGAGACAGCGGCCGGGGCAGCTACGGCGGCCCGCGTCGCGACGACCGAGGCGGACGTCCTGGCGGCGGCTTCCGTGGCCGCGATGACAGGCGTGACGACCGCCGTGGCGGTGGCGGCTACCGAGGTGGACGGGACGACCGGGACCGGGACCACCGGGACCGCGACCGTGAGCCGATCAAGCGGCTGCCGATCCCGGACGACGTCACGGGTGACGAGATCGACAAGGACGTGCGCCAGGAGCTGCTGAGCCTGCCGAAGGGGCTTGCCGAGGACGTCGCCAGGAACCTGGTGATGGTGGCGCGGCTGATCGACGAGGAGCCGGAGAAGGCGTACGGCTACTCGAAGGTCGCCCTGCGGCTGGCGTCGCGTGTCGCCGCCGTGCGTGAGGCTGCCGGGTTCGCGGCGTACGCGAACCAGCAGTACAGCGAGGCCCTCGCGGAGTTCCGCGCGGCTCGGCGGATGACCGGGAACACGGAGCTGTGGCCGCTGATGGCCGACTGTGAGCGCGGTCTCGGCCGGCCGGAGAAGGCGCTGGACATGGCCGGTGCCCCCGAGGTCAACAAGCTGGACAAGGCCGGTCAGGTCGAGATGCGGCTCGTCGCGGCGGGTGCCCGGCGTGACATGGGCCAGCTCGACGCGGCCATCGTGACGCTCCAGAGCCCCGAGCTGGCGTCCAGCTCGGTCCAGCCGTGGACCGCCCGCCTCCGGTACGCCTACGCGGACGCGCTCTTCGAGGCCGACCGTGTCGCCGAGGCGCGCGAGTGGTTCGCCAAGGCCGTCGAGGCCGACCGCGACGGCAGCACGGACGCCTCCGACCGCCTGGCCGAGCTGGACGGCGTGGAGTTCACGGACGCGCTGGACGAGGACTCCGAGACCCCCGAGGCACCGGAGCAGACCGCCGCGACGCCGTCCGAAGAGCCTGAAGAGGCCGAGGAGGACGACGAAGAGGCCGACGACCTCGACGACGAAGAGGACTTCGAGGACGAGGACGACGAGGAGGAGGACGAGGCAGAGGCCAAGGCCGACGCCGAGGACTCCACCTCCGAGGAACCGGCCCTCAAGGACGCCGCTCCCAAGGACACCGCCCCGCCGGCCGCCGTCTTCCAGGAGCCCGCCACCAAGGACTCCGACGACAACGCGTGACCATCAGACAATGGGCCCCCTCGCCAAGAGGGGGCCCATTCGTCTATAGAGCCCCCCTCACACATCCAACGCCCGCAGCACCAACCCCGTAGCCGGCTTGGGCCCGAACGACGTCGACTTCCTCGGCATCGTGACCCCCTGCCGAGCCAGCTCCCGCACGACCTCCTCCCGGACGGGGTGCAGCAGCACAGCCGTCCCCCCGTCCCGCTCGGCCTTCCCCACGGTCGCCTCCGTGTCGTGTATGTACGCCACGCGCGCGGGATCGTCCTCCGGGATGTGCCAGACGGCGGCGAGGAGGGTGGCGTGCAGGACGGTCGCGTCGAGGGTGCGCCAGGCCTGCGGATGCTCGGCGGGGACGGTCCGGGCGAGGAGTGCCGGGTCCGGGCGGTCGACGAGGTGGAACGCGCCGTCCCCCGCGAGGAGGAACGCGTTGCCGGCGCACGCGGCGTCCGCCAGCGCTTCCTGGGCCTGCGGGAGGCTCACCTCCAGGCGCTGGACGCGGAAGTGGCCGGCCAGGGCGGCGAGGGCCTCGGGGAGCGGCAGGCCGGGGAGGTAGCGGTGGATGGCGCGCACGCGCAGGGGGTAGCGGGCGGTGTCGACGAGGAGGACGAGGCCGTGGTCCCAGGGGCCGGGGGAGGGGTGTTCCGTGCGGAGCATGCGGTAGGTCGCCCAGCGGTGGTGCCCGTCGGCGATGAGGGCCTGGTGGCGGGCCAGGTCGGTCTGGACGGCGGTGACCTCGGAGGGGTCGGTGAGGCGCCAGAGGCGGTGCTGGTAGCCGTCGTCCGTGGTGGTCGTGAGCAGGGGCGGGAGGGTCGCTGTGCGCTCGACCAGGTCCGCTGTCGTGCCGCCGTCGCCCCGGTAGGTGAGGAGGAGGGGTTCGAGGTTGGCGTGGGTGGCGCGCATCAGGGCCGCGCGGTCGGCGACGACGTGCGGCATGACGTCCTCGTGGGGCAGGACGACGCCCTCGCAGGGGTCCGAGACGCGCAGGGTGCCGATCAGGCCGCGTTGCAGCATGCCGTCCGCGTGGCGCTGTTCGTAGACGTACAGGGCGGGGTCCGGGTCCGGGGTGAGGATGCCCTCGGTGAGCCACTCGCGCAGGGTCGCGGCTGCCTGTTCGTTGCGCGCGGCGGGGGTGGTGGCCTGCGGCAGGATCAGGCGGACGATGTTGTGGGGGTCGGCGTCGTGGAGTTCGTGGAGACCGTCCGGGCGGACGACGACGTCGTACGGCGGTGAGGTGACCGCGGCGAGCCCGCCGACCCGGTCGGGGTCGTAGCGAAGTCCTCGGAACGGGGTGAGTTCCAGACCTCGGGGCGCCGTTGCCTGCGAGTGACCTGCTGTGTTCATCAGGGCATCGTACGACTGTCAGTGGCATGGGGGATGATCGGTGGAAAGGCGAGCGAACGAGGAGCGATGCGGAATGGGGCAGGGTGTGCGGCGGGTTCCGGACGGCAGTGAGCGGGCCCTGAGCGAGGCGTACGACACCGCGCTCCTTGATCTCGACGGGGTGGTGTACGCGGGCGGCAACGCGATCGCGCACGCCGTGGAGTCGCTGCACACGGCCCGCGCGGGCGGCATGCGGCTGGCGTACGTCACGAACAACGCGCTGCGGACGCCGGACACGGTGGCCGATCACCTGACGGAACTGGGGATCGGCACCGCCCCGGAGGACGTGATCACGTCCGCGCAGGCCGTCGCCCGGCTGATCAGCGAGCAGGTGCCCGCGGGTGCGCGCGTGCTGGTCATCGGCGGCGAGGGACTGCGGGTCGCGCTGCGGGAGCGCGGGCTGGAGCCGGTGGAGTCGGCGGACGACGATCCGGTGGCCGTCGTCCAGGGGTACGGCGGTCCGGAGCTGGCGTGGGGGCGGTTCGCGGAGGCGTCGTACGCGATCGCGCGCGGGGTGCCCTGGTTCGCGTCGAACACGGACCTGACGATCCCCAGCGGGCGCGGCATCGCGCCGGGCAACGGCGCGGCCGTCGAGGTCGTCCGGATCGCGACCGGCGCGGAGCCGCAGGTGGCGGGGAAGCCGTTGCCGCCGATGCACCGGGAGACGATCCTGCGGACGGGCGCGGAGCGGCCGTTGGTCGTGGGGGACCGGCTGGACACGGACATCGAGGGGGCGTTCAACGGCGAGGTGGACTCGCTGCTGGTGCTGACCGGCGTGACGGACGGCGCGCAGCTCCTCGCCGCACCCCCGCAGCACCGGCCGACGTACATCGACCGCGATCTGCGCGGCCTGCTCACCGGCCAGCCGGAGGTCTCCCCGGCCGGCGACGGCGGGTTCCGGTGCGGAGGCTGGACGGCGACGGCGACCGCCGAACTCCTCGAACTCACCGGCGAGGGCGACGCGTTGGACGGTCTGAGGG
The DNA here is from genome assembly GCF_054880855.1 of Streptomyces sp. S6. Lineage (NCBI taxonomy): Bacteria > Bacillati > Actinomycetota > Actinomycetes > Kitasatosporales > Streptomycetaceae > Streptomyces > Streptomyces sp. S6. The sequence goes on from NZ_JBTYMC010000169.1 coordinate 4,910, forward strand.
CGCTGTGCGCGGCGGCGTGGACAGCGGCGGGCGAGGGCTCTTGTGAGCTGGACGGGGGGAAGGCGCTGGCGAAGCTGGGCGTCTGAACCGCTGTCACCCGCACGAGGTTCATGTGAGGGTAGGCTAACCTAACCTCCGTGTTGGTCGACGGCGTTCCAGAACAGGCAGTCTCCCCACCCCGGAGCAGGCGAGGGGCCCGGTCCCTCGGGCTCGTCGTCTCGGCGGCGCTCCTCGCGGCGGTCGCCGTCGTGAGCATCGCCGTCGGGGCGAAGGGGCTGTCCCTGGAGCAGGTGTGGCACGGCCTGTTCGAGCCGTCCGGCAGCTACGCGGACATCGTCGTCGGCGACCGCCTCTCGCGGACCCTCCTCGGCGTCCTGGCCGGCGCCGCGCTGGGGCTCGCCGGGGCCGTCCTCCAGGCGCTCACCCGCAACCCGCTGGCCGACCCCGGTCTCCTCGGCATCAACGCGGGCGCCTCTGCCGCCGTCGTCACCGCCATCACCTACCTCGGGGTGACGAGCCTGAGCGGGTACGTGTGGTTCGCGTTCTTCGGCGCGGGCGCCGTCGGCGCGCTCGTCTGGTTCCTGGGCGGCAGCAGGGGCGCGACCCCGGTGCGGCTGGCGCTCGCGGGGACGGCGGTCACGGCGGCGCTGTACGGCTATGTGCAGGCCGTGATGATCACGGACGACGCGGCGCTGGCCCGGATGCGGTTCTGGACCGTCGGATCGCTGAACCAGGCCTCCGACGGAATGATCCTGCAAGTGCTGCCCTTCCTGGCCGTCGGCACCCTCCTCGCGTTCGCGCTCGCCCGCCCCCTCAACGCCGTGGCCATGGGCGACGACACCGCCAAGGCGCTCGGCGCGCACCTGGACCGCACCCGCGCGCTGTCGATGCTCGCGGCGACCGTGCTGTGCGGGGCGGCCACCGCGGCCTGCGGTCCGATCGCGTTCGTCGGCCTGATGGTCCCGCACGTCGTGCGCTCCTTCACCGGCCCCGACCTGCGCTGGATCATGCCGTACGCGGCGATCCTGTCGCCCGTCCTGCTGCTCGGCTCCGACGTCGTCGGCCGGGTCGTCGCCCGGCCCTCCGAGGTACAGGTCGGGATCGTCACGGCGATCGTCGGCGGGCCGGTGTTCATCTTTCTCGTACGGCGGCGGAGGACGGCCCAGCTGTGAAGACGACCCGTAGAAGCCGCGCCCTGCGCGTCGGAGTGTTCTCCCTGCGCCTCGACCCCCGCGCCCTGGCCGTCACCCTCGCCCTGCTGCTGGCCGCGCTCGCCGCGGGCGTCGTCCTGATCGGCACCGGTGACTTCCCGATCCCCGCGTCCGACGTGCTCAAGGTGCTGTTCGGGGACGGGAGTCCGGGCCAGGAGTTCATCGTCAATGAGTTGCGGCTGCCGCGCGTCCTGGTCGGGCTGCTCGTCGGGGCCTCGCTCGGGCTCGGCGGGGCGCTGTTCCAGGCCGTGGCGCGCAATCCGCTGGGCAGTCCGGACGTCCTCGGGCTGAGCCAGGGGGCGACGGCCGGGGCGCTCGTCGTGATCGTGCTGTTCTCCGGGTCGACCGCGCAGGTCACGCTGGGGGCGCTGGCCGGAGGACTCGTCACCGGGGCGCTGATCTATCTGCTCGCCTGGAAGCGGGGGGTGCACGGGTACCGGCTCGTCCTCGTCGGGATCGGGGTGTCGGCCGTGGCGAGCGCCGTCAACGGCTACCTCATCACCAAGGCCGACCTCGTGGACGCCGCGCGGGCCGTCGTCTGGATGACCGGGACGCTCGACGGGCGGGACTGGAAGCAGGTCTGGCCGCTGCTGGCGCTGGTCTGTGTGCTGGTGCCGGTGGTGCTGGCGAACGCGCGGGGGCTGCGGATGACGGAGATGGGGGACGACGTCTCGAACGCGCTCGGGGTGCCGGTGGAGCGGGTGCGGATGCTGCTGATGGTGTCGGCCGTGCTGCTCACCGCCGCCGCGACGGCCGCCGCCGGGCCGGTCGGCTTCGTCGCGCTCACCGCTCCGCAGCTCGCCCGCAGGCTGACGAGGTCGCCGGGGCCGAACCTCGTGGCCTCGCTGTGCATGGGGGCGGCGCTGCTGGTGACCGCCGACTGGGCCTCGCAGCGGCTGTTCGGGGACGGGCAGTTGCCGGTGGGGGTGGTGACCGGGGTGCTCGGCGGGGTGTACCTGCTGTGGCTGCTGGTCACCGAGAGGAAGGCGGGGCGGATATGAGCGGATCGTACGAACACCTTCCCGAGTCACATCTGATCCGCCGGAACAACATGAGGAGCACCGTGAACCGCCTGTCCGCCGAGAACGTCACCCTCGCCTACGACCAGCGGGTCATCGCCGAACAGCTCTCGGTGGAGATACCCGACCACTCCTTCACCGTCATCGTCGGCCCCAACGCCTGCGGCAAGTCCACGCTCCTGCGCGCCCTCTCCCGGATGCTGAAGCCGCAAGCGGGCCGGGTGCTGCTCGACGGACAGGTCATCCAGTCGATGCCGGCGAAGAAGGCCGCCCGGACGCTCGGCCTGCTCCCGCAGTCGTCGACTGCGCCCGACGGGATCACCGTCGGCGACCTCGTCGGCCGGGGCCGCTACCCCCACCAGGGCATCCTGCGCCAGTGGTCCAGGCAGGACGAGGAGGTCGTCCAGGAGTCGATGGAGCGGACCGGGGTCGCCGCACTCGCGGACCGGTACGTCGACGAACTGTCCGGCGGGCAGCGGCAGCGTGTGTGGATCGCGATGGCACTGGCCCAGGAGACGCCGCTGCTGCTCCTCGACGAGCCGACGACGTACCTCGACATCCAGCACCAGATCGACGTCCTCGACCTGTGCGCGCGGCTCCACGAGGAACAGGGCCGCACGCTCGTCGCCGTCCTGCACGACCTCAACCACGCCGCCCGCTACGCGACCCACCTGATCGCGCTGAAGGGCGGTGAGGTGATCGCGGAGGGGGCGCCGGGCGAGATCGTGACGGCGGAGCTGGTGGAGGAGGTGTTCGGGCTGCGGTGCCAGGTCATCGACGATCCGCAGACGGGGACGCCGCTGGTGGTGCCGGCCGCCCGGCAGGCCCGTGCGAAAGCGGTTACAGCAGCTTCCTGAGGCTCAGCAGGTCGCGGAAGCCGGCCTCCAGCTTCACCCGGCCGGACCCCCAGGCCTTCGCGAAGTTCAGCTCGCCGTTCACCATCGCCACCAGGTCGTCCCCGGTCATGGTGAGTCTGATCTGCGCCTTCTCGGCGGGCGGGCCCGGTGAGACGTCGTCCACCACGATCGCGCCGCCCGTCATCCGGCCGGTGAACGTGACGTCCAGGTCGGTGATCCGGCACGTCACCGTGCGTTCCATCGCGACGGCGGCGCGTACGTCGCCGTCGGTGCCGCGCATGTTCTGCGCGAGCTTCTCCAGTGCCGTGCGGCACTCCTCGATCGTGGCCATCGGGAGCGACGGTACACCGGGAGCTCAAGGTAGCGTCGGGGCATGAACGACGGACCGTCCCGCACGCCCACCGGGAACCCCGAGGTCGACGCCCTGCTCGGCCGGCTGGACGACACCGGGCACCTCGCGACCGAGGGACATGTGGAGGTGTACGAGGATGTACACCGGGGGCTGCGCGAGGCGCTCACCGCGCTCGACGCCCGCCCCGGTCCATCGCGGCCGGATCCATCGTCGTACGGGAATTAGGAGCTGAACCCACCGTGGCAGGAGTGGCACGTCGTCGTCTGGACGCGGAGTTGGTACGGCGGGGGCTCGCGCGGTCGCGGGAGCACGCGGGCCAGTTGATCGCGGCCGGGCGGGTGTCCGTCGGCAAGACCGTGGCGACCAAGGCGGCGACGCAGGTGGAGACCGCGGCGGCGATCGTCGTGCGGGCCGACGACAACGACCCCGACTACGTGTCCCGGGGCGGGCACAAGCTCGCGGGGGCGCTGGCGGCGTTCGTGCCGCTCGGGCTCGCCGTCGAGGGGCGGCGGGCGCTCGACGCGGGGGCCTCGACCGGTGGGTTCACCGATGTGCTGCTGAGGGCGGGGGCCGCGCACGTCGTCGCCGTCGACGTCGGATACGGACAACTCGCCTGGTCTCTCCAGAGTGATGAACGCGTCACCGTCAAAGACCGTACGAACGTACGCGAGTTGACGCTTGAAGTGATCGATGGGGAGCCTGTGGATCTTGTCGTGGGGGACTTGTCCTTCATCCCGCTCGGGCTCGTGCTGCCCGCGCTGACGCGGTGCACGAAACCGGACGCCGATCTGGTGATGATGGTCAAGCCGCAGTTCGAGGTGGGGAAGGAACGGCTCGGCAGCGGGGGCGTCGTACGCAGTCCCGAGCTGCGGGCCGAAGCGGTGCGGGGGGTGGCCGCGAAAGCCGCCGAGCTGGGGCTCGGTGTGAACGGGGTCACCGCCAGTCCGCTGCCCGGACCCTCCGGGAATGTCGAATACTTCCTGTGGCTGCGTGCCGGGGCGCCCGCTCTGGACCCGGCCGATGTTGACCGTGCAGTGGCGGAGGGGCCGCGGTGACACAGAACTCTGGTCGTACTGTTTTCCTGCTCGCGCACACGGGGCGGCCTGCCGCCATCCGGAGCGCCGAGCTCGTCGTGAAAGGGCTGCTGAGGTCCGGGATCGGGGTGCGGGTCCTGGAGTACGAGGCGCGTGACCTGCCGTTGCCCGCCGAGGTGGAGCTGGTCTCCGAGGCGACCCCGCAGTGCCTTGAGGGGTGCGAGCTGCTGATCGTCCTCGGCGGGGACGGGACGCTGCTGCGCGGCGCCGAGTTCGCGCGGGCGTCCGGGGTGCCGATGCTGGGGGTCAACCTCGGGAGCGTGGGGTTCCTCGCGGAGGCCGAGCGGGACGATCTCGACAAGGTCGTGGACCGGGTGGTGACTCGGGCGTACGAGGTCGAGGAGCGGATGACTGTTGATGTCGTCGTGCACAGCAACGGGGACATCGTTCATACCGACTGGGCCTTGAACGAGGCGGCCGTGCAGAAGGCGGGCGCGGAGAAGCTGCTTGAGGTCGTGCTGGAGATCGACGGGCGGCCTGTCACGGGGTTCGGGTGTGACGGGATCTGTCTGTCGACGCCTACCGGGTCCACCGCGTACGCCTTCTCCGCCGGGGGGCCTGTGGTGTGGCCCGAGGTGGAGGCGTTGCTGATGGTGCCGATCAGTGCGCACGCGCTGTTCGCGAAGCCGCTTGTGACTTCGCCGGATTCCGTGCTGGCTGTGGAGATTCTGCCGCACGTTCCGCCGGGGGTGCTGTGGTGTGACGGGCGGCGGACGGTTGAGCTGCCGCCGGGGGCTCGGGTGGAGGTGCGGCGGGGGTCGGTGCCGGTGCGGCTCGCTCGGCTGCATCACGCGTCGTTCACCGACCGGCTGGTGGCCAAGTTCGCGCTGCCGGTTTCGGGGTGGAGGGGGGCTCCGCACTAGCTGTGTTGCCCACTGTGGGGGGTGGGGCTGCTTTGACGGCGGGTGAGGGGAGTCTGTGGCTGGTCGCGCCCGCGCGGCGGTAGCCGCATATCAGACACAGCCCCGCGCCCCTGACAACCTCCACTCGCCCGAGTGACAAGGGTGCCTCGCGCTTCTCCCCGCCCACCTCGTATGGTCTTCTGCGTGCTGGAAGAGATGCGGATACGGTCCCTCGGAGTCATCGACGACGCGGTCGTCGAGTTGTCGTCCGGGTTCACCGCCGTGACCGGTGAGACGGGTGCGGGCAAGACCATGGTGGTCACCAGCCTGGGGCTGCTGCTGGGCGGGAGGGCTGATCCGGCGTTGGTGCGGGTCGGGGCCGAGCGGGCGGTGGTCGAGGGGCGGATCTCGGTGCCGTCGGGGGCCGCGGTGGCCCTCAGGGTCGAAGAGGCCGGGGCTGAGCTGGACGACGGTGCGCTGCTCATCAGCCGTACCGTTTCGGCTGAGGGGCGGTCGCGGGCGCATGTCGGTGGGCGGAGTGTGCCTGTCGGGGTGCTGGCCGAGTTGGCGGATGAGCTGGTGGCTGTGCACGGGCAGACCGATCAGCAAGGACTGCTGAAGCTCAACCGGCAACGGCAGGCCCTCGACCGGTATGCGGGGGACCGGGTCAGCGGGCCGCTCGTCAAGTACGGGGAGGCGTACCGGCGGCTGCGGGCCGTCGCCGTCGAGCTGGACGAGATCACGACGCGGGCGCGTGAGCGGGCTCAGGAGGCCGACCTGCTGCGGTTCGGGCTGGACGAGATCGCGGCCGTCGAACCCCGTGCCGGGGAGGACGTCGAGCTGGCGGAGGAGGCGGAGCGGCTCGGGCACGCGGAGGCGCTGTCGTCCGCCGCGACGCTCGCGCACGCCGCTCTCGCGGGCAACCCGGAGGACCCCGAGGGCATCGAGGCGACGACCCTCGTCGCGGGCGCCCAGCGGGCCCTGGAGGCCGTACGCTCGCACGACCCCGCCCTCGCCGCCCTCGCGGACCGCATCGGCGAGCTCGGCATCCTCCTCGGCGACGTCGCCGGTGAACTCGCGGGGTACGCCGACGACCTGGACGCCGACCCGCGCAGGCTGGCGGCCGTCGAGGAACGCCGGGCCGCGCTCACCGCCCTCACCCGCAAGTACGGCTCGGACGTGGCCGCGGTCCTGGAGTGGGCCGAGACGAGCGCCGCACGCCTCACGGAACTCGACTCGGACGACGAACGCATCGGTGAGCTGACGGCCGAACGCGACGCCCTGCGCATCGAACTCGGTGCCTTCGCGCAGGCGTTGACCGACGCCCGCACCGAGGCCGCCGACCGGTTCGCCGCCGCCGTCACCGCCGAACTCGCCTCGCTCGCGATGCCCCACGCGCGCGTGTCCTTCGCGATCCGGCAGACGGAGGACCCGGAGGGCGTCGAGGTCGACGGCCGTACGGTCGCCTACGGGCCGTCCGGCGTCGACGAGGTCGAGCTGCTGCTCGCCCCCCACCCGGGCGCCCCGCCCCGGCCGATCGCCAAGGGGGCGTCCGGCGGTGAGCTGTCGCGCGTGATGCTCGCGGTGGAGGTCGTGTTCGCCGGGACGGACCCTGTCCCCACGTATCTCTTCGACGAGGTCGACGCGGGCGTCGGCGGGAAGGCGGCCGTCGAGATCGGCCGGCGGCTCGCCAAGCTGGCCAAGACCGCTCAGGTCGTCGTCGTCACCCACCTTCCGCAGGTCGCGGCGTTCGCCGACCGGCAGTTGCTCGTGGAGAAGACGAACGACGGGTCCGTCACCCGCTCCGGGGTGAAGGTCCTGGAGGGGGAGGAGCGGATCCGGGAACTGTCGCGGATGCTGGCCGGGCAGGAGGACTCGCAGACGGCTCGGGCGCACGCGGAGGAGTTGCTGGCGACGGCTCGGGCGGACGCCTAGGACACAGGCGCGGACGCGTAGGGCAGAGGTTTCGAGGGGCGCGCTCCAAGCGGAGTGCGCCCCTCCTCCTCGTCCACTCCTCGTCCACCCCATGTCCGTTCCTTGTCCGCCGGACGGGTGATGCGAGGGACGTTCGGGGGCCGTGTGACGGGCTGGTGTGCGAGGTTCTTCAGCCGTGGAGAGCTTGTTCGTACGTAACCGCACGGCGTCACTCATGTGGGTGACAAGAGGGTTCAGGTCAGGGGATAGTGCGCAGTCGGACGGTTCGGAACCGCTGTGCGGGCTGGCATCCTTGGCAGGGAGCGGGGAGGTCGGCGCGGGGGCCTCGTCCCCGCTGTCCCCGTGCGTCCCCTCCGTCCGTCCCCTCGTCACCGTCCCACGCCGAACCAGGAGCCCCGCCCGCGTGAGCCACGTGAGCAGCCCTTCGTCCCAGGGCCAGGCGCCGCTGCGCACCGTACAGGTGCTCGGCGGCGGCAACGCCGGAAGCAGCGCGCACGTGCGCTCGCTGACCGCCGGGCTCGTCGCGCGGGGCGTGCGGGTCACTGTGTGCGCCCCCTCCGAGTCCGATCACACCTACGACTTCTCCGGCGCCGGCGCGGACCACGTCCCCGTGCCGCGCAGCAGCGACCCCGGTTCCGTCGCCGCCCTGCGGGCCGCCTGCGCCGACGCCGACCTCGTCCACGCGCACGGCCTGCACGCGTCGTTCCGGGCCGTCCTCGCCCTCAGCGGGCGGCGCACCCCGCTGGTCGTCACCTGGCACAACGGCGCCCGCGCCGAGGGGGCTCGCGCGCATCTGCTGCGCATGCTGGAACGCCGGGTCGTGAAGGCGGCGACCGTCGTGCTGGGCACCACCTCCGGGCTCGTCGACCGCGCCCGGCGGACGGGGGCGCGGGACGCCCGGCTCGCGGCGGTGTCCCTGCCGGGGCGGCAGCCGGAGCCGGTGCTCCCGGGCGGCAAGGTACGCGCCGAACTCGGGGTCAGCGAGCGGCCGTTGCTGCTGGCCGTCGGCTCCCTCGACCGGCACCGGGGGTACGGCGTCCTGCTCGACGCCGCCCGCGCCTGGCGGTTCCTCGACCCCGTCCCGCTGGTCGTCGTCGCCGGAGAGGGGCCGCTGCGGGGGGAGTTGCAGGCGCGGATCGACCGGGAAGGGCTGCCCGTGCTGCTCGTCGGGCGCCGGGAGGACGTCCCCGGACTGCTGGGCGCGGCCGATCTCGCGCTGCTGCCCGGGGCCGACGAGTCCCGGTCCGTCCTCGCGCAGGAGGCGCTGCGCGCGGGGGTGCCGCTGGTGGCTCCGCTGACCAGTGGGGTGCGGGAACTGGTGGGGGACGCGGCGGAGTTGGTGGCCGCCGGGGACGCCGAGGCGCTCGGGGGCGCCGTGGTGCGGCTGCTGGACGACGCCGAACGGCGGGAGGCGCTGCGGGAGTCGGGGCTGCGGCAGGCGGGGAGCTGGCCTACGGAGGACGAGACGGTGGCGCAAGTGCTGAGTGTCTACGACGAGTTGACGCAGCTTCGGCCTCTTGGGTAGGGGGTTGCTGGGGGCCGCGTGCGGGCGGTTCGTGGCTGGTCACGCAGTTCTCCGCGCCCCTGGTCGCCTATCGGTGCACGTGCCGTCTCGCCCTCAGCGCCAGGCTCAACGCCAGTACCGTCTGCGGGTCTTCGAGGTCCGTGCCCAGCAACTCGCCGATTCTCGCGAGGCGGTTGTACAGGGTCTGGCGGTTGAGGTGGAGTTCGCGGGCCGTCTCCGCCTTGCGGCCCGTGTGCGCCAAGTAGGTCTCCAGGGTGGGGAGGAGCGGGGGTTTGGCGCGGAGGTCGTGTGCGCGCAGGGGGCCGATCGCGCGGTCCACGAAGGCCGCGAGGTCGGGGTGGTCGCGCAGCCGCCAGAGCAACAGGTCGATGTCGAGGTGGCGGGCGTCGTGCCAGGGGCGGGGCGGGAGGCCCTGGGCCGCCGTCGCCGCCTCCGC
>NZ_JBTYMC010000170.1:0-14103 GCF_054880855.1 Streptomyces sp. S6
CGGGGCGTGAGCACGCCGGCCGGCCGACCGGGCCGAGCGTTCTGGCACCGGGCCCGGAGGGGGAGACCCTTCCGGGCCCGGTGCCGGTTCCCTCCGGGGGCCGGCCGGACGCGGCGTGCGCCCCGTAGTACGCGAGAGCCGCACCGGGCTATGCGCCCCTTGTGACCCGTACGACCCGTAGACCCCCTACTACCGGGGAGCTTCCCCAGGTCGCGGTACACCCGATCGGTGGATGTCAGCCTTAGGGTGGACGCATGAACGATCGCATGGTGTGGATCGACTGCGAGATGACCGGCCTCTCGCTGTCCGACGACGCTCTCATCGAGGTAGCCGCCCTCGTCACCGACTCCGAGCTGAACGTGCTCGGCGAGGGGGTCGACATCGTCGTCCGCCCGCCCGACGCGGCGCTGGAGACGATGCCGGAAGTGGTGCGTCAGATGCACACCTCGTCCGGACTGCTGGCCGAACTGGCAGGCGGTACGACGCTGGCGGCGGCCGAGGAGCAGGTCCTCGCGTACATCCGCGAGCACGTGAAGGAGCCCGGCAAGGCGCCCCTGTGCGGGAACTCCGTCGGCACCGACCGCGGTTTCCTCTCCCGGGACATGCCCGCGCTGGAGTCCTACCTCCACTACCGCATCGTCGACGTCTCCTCCGTCAAGGAGCTGGCCCGCCGGTGGTACCCGCGCGCCTACTTCAACAGCCCGGAGAAGAACGGCAACCACCGCGCCCTCGCGGACATCCGTGAGTCCATCGCCGAGCTGCGGTACTACCGCGACGCCATCTTCGTCCCGCAGCCCGGTCCTGACTCCGAGACCGCGAAGTCCATCGCCGCCCGCCACGTCCTCCCCGCGAGCCAGTAGCTCCGCAGGTCCACCGGGAAGGGGCGCCGCGAAAGCCGTGCGCGAGCACCCCTTCGGACCCTGTACACTTTTTCTCGGCCGGTCGGAAAAGAACAAACTCCAGCGCCGGTCATGGTGGGTATAGCTCAGCTGGTAGAGCACCTGGTTGTGGTCCAGGATGTCGCGGGTTCGAGTCCCGTTACTCACCCTCATCGGGCTAAGGGCCGATCTGCTCAGGCAGGTCGGCCCTTAGTCGTGTTTAGGGGTGTTGTCCGGGTCGGTCCACTGGATACCTGAGGGGGACGGGTATGAGGCCATCAGATCTTCCGCGTGCGGTCGAAGCGGCGCGGGCCACCGCTACGGGGCTGGGGCTGCGGGTGGACGACGTCCAAGTCGTCCACGACTCCGACCGGGCCGCCCTGCGGCTGCTGCCCTGTGATTCGCTGGCCCGGGTCGCGCCGGCGGAGCAGACGGCCGACTCGGTGTTCGAGGTGGAGGTCGCCCGGCGGCTCACCGAGGCCGGTGCTCCGGTGGGGGAACTCGATCCCCGGGTGGAGCCGCGCGTCCGGGTACGTGAGGGCTTCGTCGTCTCACTCTGGACGTACTACGAGCCGGTGGGGACGGAGATCTCGCCGGGCGCCTACGCGGATGTGCTGACGCGGCACCACGCCGCCCTGCGCCGGATCGACCGGAACACCCCCCTGAACGCGCCCCACGTCACCGACCGCGTCACCGCGGCGCTGGCAGAGGTGTCCGAGAGGTGCCCCGAACTTCCCGGCCCCGAGCGGGAGTTCCTCCTCGGCGCGCTCCGTGGGCTCGGCGCCTCGATCAGCGAGGACCGGTCCCGCGACCAACTGCTGCACGGCGAGCCGCATCCCGGCAACGTTCTCCACACGAAACACGGCCCCCTCCTCGTGGACCTCGCCACGTGCTGCCACGGCCCCGTCGAGTTCGACCTCGCCCACGCGCCGGAAGAGGTGGACGAACACTGCGAGGGCACCGACCGAGACCTGATCCTGCGCTGCCGGGCCCTGAACTGGGCGCTGTTCTCGGCATGGCGGTGGCGGGAGGGGGACCGGATGCCGGATCGGGGGCGGCTGCGGGTGGAGGGGCTGGAGCGGGTGCGGGCGGGGGTGGAGCGGTGTGGAACCGGCGAAAGTTGATCGGGGGCAGGTGGCGCTGGAGCAGTGTGGGGCGGGCGGGAGTTGAGCAGGTGCGCGCAGCGCTCGATCCGTGCGGAACCGGTGAGGCATGAGCGGGTGCCGCGACTTGGCGCCGCTGGCTCCTCCTTGCTTCAACACCCCCAGCTTCCCTGGCCCTTCGACACCTTAGGCCCCAGCGATCTCAACCCCGACACTCGCAACTCCCCCACCCCGACACCCTCCCGCACTTCCCCGCCAACTCCCGGATGCCCGCGAACCGTTCCGCCGGGCCCTCGGGTCGTCCGGCTGTTCACCGTCGACTGGACTCTCGGGCCGCCCCGCGAGACGTCCGGAACCCTCTCCCCCGCCCGCACCCCGCCACTGGCGAGCCCGGTACCGACGGCCCGGCGTTGCCGAAGCCCGGCGCAGCCGCCCCCTCAGGACGACGCCCGGACCACCAGCTCCGTGGCCACCACCACCTGCCGCCGCTCCAGCCCCCGGGACACCGCCGGACGGCGGTCCGCGATCTCGGTGAGGAGGAGGTCCAGCATGTGGCGGCCCATCTCCTCGATGGGCTGGCGGACGCTGGTGAGGGGCGGGTCCATGTGGCGGGCGATGGCGGAGTCGTCGTACCCCACGAGAGCTACGTCCTCCGGGGTACGGCGTCCGGCCTCGCGGAGGGCCTGGCGGGCGCCGGCGGCCATGACGTCGGAACCGGCGAAGACGGCGTCCAGTAGGGGACTACGGGACAGCAGCCGCTGGGTGGCCCGGTAACCGCTCTCCTCCGTGAAGTCTCCGGGTTCGATCAGGGGCTCCCGGCCCGCGTCCTCCATCGCGTCCCGGTACCCGTCGACGCGCCGCTGAGCGCCGTACACGTCGGACAGACCGGTGATGTGGGCGATGTGTTCCCGCCCGCGCGAGAGCAAATGCTCCGTGGCGGACCGGCCGCCACCGTAGTTGTCGGAGTCGACGGACGGCAGGGTCTCGGCGGCGGAGCGGGGACCGCTGATGACGGAGGGGATCTCCAGCTGGGAGAGCAGGTCGGGGAGGGGGTCGTCGGCGTGCACGGAGACCAGCAGGACGCCGTCCACGCGGTGCGCGGCGAGGTACTGGGCGAGCCGTTTGCGCTCCCGGTCGCTGCCCGCGAAGATCAGTAGCAACTGCATCTCGGTGTCGGAGAGTTCGGCGCCGACGCCGCGCAGGATGTCGGAGAAGTAGGGCTCGGAGAAGAACCGGGTCTCCGGCTCGGGGACGACGAGCGCGATCGCATCGGTGCGGTTGGCGGCGAGCGCGCGGGCGGCCGTGTTCGGGACGTACCCGAGCTCCGCGACGGCCGCCTCGACGGCCGCCCGGGTGGCGTCGCTGACGCGCGGGGAGCCGTTGATCACCCGCGAGACGGTGCCCCGGCCGACCCCGGCGCGCGCGGCGACCTCCTCAAGGGTGGGGCGGCCACCGCTGCGGCCCCGCGCTCCGTGGGTTGCCATGGGCCCCGCCTTCCCTCGTTCGCTACGCACTGTCCTGGAATCTAACAGCCCTGTCCTGACCTGAAACGGCCCGCACCGCACCCTCGCCCGCGTGGCACCGCCCGGCTGAAAACCGACGGACACCGCTCTCAGTTAACGTCCCGATAACTGAACGCATCTCTCCGCGTCGACTCCCTTGACACCCTCGCCGGAACCGACGACTCTTCAACACATCACTTGTGGGAGCGCTCCCACAGTACCTGACACATACACATCCCGCACGTTCCCCGCCCGAGCCGCAGCGAGAAAAGAACGGGTCCAACCATGCAGTTGGCCGGGGGGTCGGCACGTCAGGGCAACAGGAGGACGCAATGCGAGCAGGTTCCCGAACCTCCCGTCGGGTGGTGGTCCTGGCGGCTGCCGTGTCGCTGGGCGCCGGGCTGCTGGCCGGCTGTGCCGACGACGGCGGCAGCGGCTCTGACGACCCTTCGGCCTCGGGCGGAGGCGGTGGCAAGGGGAAGACGACGATCACCCTCGGCCTCTTCGGTGCGCAGGGCTTCAAGGAAGCCGGTCTCTACACCGAGTACGAGAAGCTCCACCCCGACATCAAGATCGCCGACAACGTCATCGAGTCGAACGACAACTACTACCCCGCGCTGCTCAACCACCTGACCACCAACAGCGGTCTGATGGACATCCAGGCCATCGAGGTCGGCAACATCGCGGAGGTCGTCGCGACGCAGGCGGACAAGTTCGAGGACATCGGCAAGGCCGAGGGGGTCGTCAAGAGCAACTGGCTGGACTGGAAGTGGTCGCAGGCGACGACCAAGGACGGCAAGACGATCGGCCTGGGCACGGACATCGGCCCGATGGCCATCTGCTACCGCACGGACCTCTTCAAGGCCGCGGGGCTGCCCACCGACCGCGACAAGGTGAGCCAGCTGTGGGCGGGTGACTGGAAGAAGATCATCACTGTCGGTGAACAGTACAAGAGCAAGGCGCCCAGCGGGACTTACTTCATGGATTCGCCGGGCGGACTGTTCAACGCGATCATCAGCAGCCAGAAGGACAAGTACTACAACGCCGCCGGAGAAGTCATCTACAAGACGAACCCCGCGGTGAAGTCCGCCTTCGATCTCACGGGAGAGGCCGCGCAGAAGGGCCTCGTGCAGCCGATCGGGCAGTTCGACCCGGATTGGCAACAGACCATCGCCAACACCAAGTTCGCCGCGATCTCCTGCCCGCCCTGGATGCTCGGCTACCTGAAGAGCAAGTCGAAGCCCGAGGCGGTCGGCAAGTGGGACGTCGCCAAGTCGCCGCAGGTCGGCAACTGGGGCGGCACCTTCCTCGCCGTCCCGAAGGCCAGCAAGCACGCCAAGGAGGCCGAGGCGTTCGCCACTTGGCTCACCCAGCCCGCGCAGCTCGCCAAGCTCTTCGCCGTCCAGGGCAGCGTCCCGAGCACGCCCGGCGCGTACACCGCACCCGAAGTCGTCGGCGCCAAGAACGAGATGACCGGTGACGCCCCGATCGGCAAGATCTTCACCGAGTCCGCCAAGCAGGTGCCGGTCCAGTCGGTCGGCCCGAAGGACCAGATCATCCAGACCGGTCTGACCAAGAACGGCGTGCTCCTCGTGGCGAAGGGCAAGTCGATCCAGGAGGCGTGGGACAACGCCACCAAGACCATCGACAACAGCCTGGACAAGTGACCCGGATGGCCAGTCACGACACCGCCGCGCCCCCCACCGAGGGGGGCGCGGCCCCGGGCCGCCCCGCGCCCGGTGAGCCCTCCGAGACGGAACAGCGGCGCCGGGCCAGGCTCTCGCGGCGCTGGCAACGGGACATGAAGTGGAGTCCCTACGCGTTCGTCTCGCCGTTCTTCCTGCTCTTCCTGGCCTTCGGGCTGTTCCCGCTGATCTACACCGGCTGGTCCTCGCTGCACCAGGTCGAGCTGACGGCACCCACCGACATGAAGTGGGTGGGGCTGCGCAACTACACGCGGATCTTCGACGACGAATTCTTCTGGAACGCCGCGAAGAACACGCTGACGATCGGCATCATCTCGACCGTGCCGCAGCTGATGATGGCGCTGGGCCTCGCACACATCCTCAACTACCGGCTGCGCGGCTCGATTTTCTACCGGGTCGTCATCCTCGCGCCGTACGCGACGTCCATCGCCGCGGCCTCGCTCGTCTTCGTGCTGCTCTTCGGGCGCGACTACGGGATGATCAACTGGGGCCTGGATCTGGTGGGTTTCGGCAAGGTCGACTGGCAGAGCGACAAGTGGGCCTCGCAGATCGCCGTTTCGACGATCGTCATCTGGCGGTGGACCGGCTACAACGCGCTGATCTACCTCGCGGCGATGCAGGCGATCCCCAACGACCTCTACGAATCAGCCGCGTTGGACGGCGCGAGCCGCTGGAAGCAGTTCGTCCACGTGACGCTGCCGTCGCTGCGGCCGACGATCCTTTTCACGGTCGTCGTCTCCACCATCGGCGCGAGCCAGGTCTTCGGCGAACCCCTGCTGTTCGACTCGGGCAAGGGCGCGTCCGGCGGCGAGGAGCACCAGTTCCAGACGCTCGGCCTCTATCTGTACGAACAGGGCTGGGTCAACCAGCACTTGGGCCGCGCCTCGGCGATCGCCTGGGCGATGTTCCTGATCCTCATCGTGATCGGCATCGTCAACTACGTCATCTCGCGCCGCCTGCGCGCCAGCAGTGGCAGTTAGGAGTACGACGGTGACGACGACGTTGCCCAAGCCCGCCCCGGAGGAGGCGGCACCGAAGACCCCGCGCCGCCGGCTCGCCAAGTCGGGTCGTGCGGGCGGGCAGTTGCACGGCGGCCCGATCGCCTACATCGTCCTCGGGGTGTTCACGTTCGGCTCGCTGGCCCCGCTGATCTGGTCGGCGATCGCCGCCTCCCGGGACACCAACCGGCTGGCCCAGACGCCGCCCCCGTTCTGGTTCGGCTCCAACCTCTTCAAGAACCTCGACAAGGCGTGGACCGACGCCAACCTCAGCAAGGCGTTCCTCAACACCACGATCGTGGCCGGGACTTCGGCGCTCACCATCGTGATCCTGTCCACCATCGCCGGGTTCGCGTTCGCCAAACTCCGGTTCCGGGGGCGGGGCGCGATGATGCTGATCGTCATCGGGACGATGATGGTGCCGCCCCAACTCAACATCATCCCGCTGTACATGATGGTCGCGAAGCTGGAGTGGACCGACCAGCTCCAGTCCGTCATCCTGCCGTCGCTGGTGAGCGCCTTCGGGGTGTTCTTCATGCGGCAGTACCTGATCCAGGCGCTGCCCGACGAGATCATCGAAGCAGCCCGGGTGGACGGGGCGAGCAGTTGGCGGGTCATCTGGCACGTCGTGTTCCCCACGGCGCGGCCCGCGATGGCCGTCCTCGGCATGCTGACGTTCGTCCAGTCCTGGAACGACTTCCTGTGGCCGTTCCTCGTCCTGAGCCAGACCGGCAACCCCACGGTCCAGGTCGCGCTGGCCGGCCTCGGCCGGGGCTACACCCCCGACCAGTCCCTCATCATGGCCGGCGCCTTCCTGGGCACGGTCCCCCTGCTCCTCGTCTTCGCGATCTTCGGCAAGCAGATCGTGGGAGGGATCATGCAGGGAGCGGTCAAGGGCTAGGATCCGAACGGGAGTCGAGTTTCGTCGGCAGGGTGCGGACACGGATGTCCGCGCGGGCCGGTGGCGTACGAACCGCCGGACGCGGCGGATTCGATGCGTGAACGTCCGCTGTTCCGTGGACGGTTGCGCGGCCCCTCGACACGAACGGAGCCGGGTCATCGTCGCCCCGGCTCCTCGACTCCCGTACGGACCAGGCTTGTTGCCCAACTCGCTTCAGGGCAGGGCCCGTCAACTCCCCTCGACCGTCCTCTGTTTCACCTCCGGGCACAACCCCCGCAGGATCACCCCCCACACGCACCATCCCCCCTCCACTCTCCGTCGGTCTCGACGACCACCTATGGGAGCGCTTCCATGACTGAGCCCATTACACCTGTCACCTTCCCCTCCACCTTCCTCTGGGGCTCTGCCACCTCCGCCTACCAGATCGAGGGGGCGGTACGGGAAGGCGGCCGTACCCCGTCGATCTGGGACACCTTCAGCCGTACGCCGGGAAAGACGGCCGGTGGTGAGACCGGTGACATCGCTGTCGACCACTACCACCGCTACCGCGACGACGTGGCGCTGATGGCGGAGATGAACCTGTCCGCGTACCGCTTCTCGGTCTCCTGGTCGCGGGTGCAGCCCACCGGGCGCGGGCCCGCCGTCCAGGTCGGCCTGGACTTCTACCGGCGGCTCGTGGACGAGTTGCTCGCGGCCGGGATCAAGCCGGCGATCACGCTCTACCACTGGGACCTGCCGCAGGAGCTGGAGGACGCCGGGGGCTGGCCGGCCCGGGACACGGCGCTGCGGTTCGCGGAGTACGCGCAGATCGTCGGCGAGGCTCTCGGGGACCGGGTGGAGCACTGGATCACCCTCAACGAGCCCTGGTGCAGCGCCTTCCTGGGCTACGGCTCCGGGGTCCACGCGCCGGGGCGGACCGACCCGGCCGCCGCGCTGAAGGCCGCGCACCATCTCAACCTGGGCCACGGGCTGGCCACTTCGGCGTTGCGGTCCGTCATGCCGGCCCGCAACTCGGTGGCGCTCAGCCTCAACGCCCATGTCGTGCGGCCCCTTTCGCAGGACCCGGCGGACCTCGCGGCCGTCCGCAAGATCGACGATCTCGCGAACGGGGTCTTCCACGGGCCGATCCTGCACGGCGCGTACCCGGAGAGCCTGCTGGCGGCGACCGCGTCCGTCACCGACTGGTCCTTCGTCCAGGACGGCGATCTGCGCACCGCGAACCAGCCGTTGGACGCGCTCGGGCTCAACTACTACTCGCCGACGCTGGTTTCGGCGGGCGGGGCGCCCGCGCCGGGGCGGCGGGCCGACGGGCACGGGGCCAGCGCGCACACCCCCTGGCCGGGCGCCGACGACGTCGCCTTCCACCAGACGCCGGGCGAACTGACGGAGATGGGCTGGACGATCGACGCGTCCGGGCTGCACGAGCTGATCATGCGGTACACCCGGGAGGCGCCGGGGCTGCCGCTGTACATCACCGAGAACGGTGCGGCCTTCGACGACAAGCCGGACGCGGACGGGCACGTGCACGATCCCGAGCGGATCTCGTACCTGCACGCCCACCTGGCCGCCGTGCGGCACGCGCTGGCCGACGGGGCCGATGTGCGGGGGTACTTCCTGTGGTCGCTGCTCGACAACTTCGAGTGGTCGTACGGGTACGGGAAGCGGTTCGGGGCGGTGTACGTGGACTACGGGACGCTGGAGAGGACGCCGAAGTCGAGTGCGCGGTGGTACGCGGAGGTGGCTCGGACCGGGGTGCTGCCGGGGCTGGAGCGGGGGGCCGCGCAGGCGGTGCCGGAGGCTGACGGGGTGGCGTAGCCCGGAGGTATCACCTCCGGGGGGGGTACCTCCGAGGCGGTGGTCGTCGCCTGCCTCGGAGGTACTACGGGTACGCGGGGTGCGGCACGCGGAGGGGACGTGCCGCACCCCGTCCGGAGTCTTACGGGGGCTACCGGGGGCGTGCCCGGGAGCCGGCGCCAGGAGGGTGCGGGGCGTGGGCGCCCCGTCCCCCCTCAGCGGAACACCGACGCCGGTGGTGCCGGGGAGGGGACCGCCGACGCGTCGGTGACCGGGGTCGCCCCGCCCGTGAAGTCCGTGAGGGCGCGGCCGTGTTCGATGCGGACGGGGTGGGGGTCGGAGGCGGCGCGGCGGGTCAGCTCGGGGATCGGGAGAGGCGTGTCGGAAGCGGCGAGGATCGCGTTGCCGAAGCGTTTCCCGCGCAGGACCGTGGGGTCGGCGAGGAGTGCGAGGTGGGCGAAGCGGGCCGCTGCGGTGGCTATCTGGGCGCGGAGGTGGGTGAGGGGTGGGCCGTCCGCCAGGTTCGCGGCGTAGACGGCGCCCGGACGGAGTGTGCGGCGGACCTCGTCGAGGAACTCCGTGGACGTCAGGTGGGCCGGGGTGCGCGCGCCGCTGAAGACGTCGGCGATCACCAGGTCCGCCCAGCCGTCGGGGACCTTCGCGAGCCCCTCGCGCGCGTCGGTCGAGCGGATGCGGATCCGGGCTCCCGGGTCCAGCGGGAGTTCCCGGCGGACGAGTTGGACCAGGCGCGCGTCCTGCTCGACGACCTGCTGGGTCGACCGGGGGCGCGTCGCGGCGACGTACCGCGCGAGGGTCAGCCCGCCGCCGCCGAGGTGCACGGCGTGGACCGGCTTCCCGGGCGGTGCGACAAGGTCGATCACATGTCCCAGCCGGCGCTGGTACTCGAACGACAGGTACCCCGGGTCGTCGAGATCCACGTGCGACTGCGGTGCCCCGTCGATCAGCAGCGTCCACGCACGCACGCGGTCCCGGTCCGGCACCAGCTGCGCCAGCCCGCCGTCGACCTCCTCCACGACACCCTCGACGTCCCCGCGCCGACCGCCCTTGCCCTTCGCCATGCCCCCATGGTCGCAGCCCCCACTGACAACCGCTGACCGCACCGAGGGGGAAGAGCTGCGAACGGCCTGCCCTGCCACCCGCTGAAGGACCGTTTCCGCTCCCCCAGGCCGTGTTCAGCGGCAGCTGTCCGCCGCCTCGATGAGGCGGGCCGCCTCACCGAGGGCACGCCTCAGCTGAGTGGGGTCGGTCGCGAGGTCGGTGCCGGTGTCGCCCGGGGGAAGGAGCCAGTCGGAGCCTTCGACAGGGGGGGCGGGGGTGAGCCGCAGGCCGCGGCCGTCGGTCTCCGTGCAGGTGCTGCCGGGGACGTCCCAGGCGGCGGCCGTGCCGGGGGGCACGAGGAAGCCGAGGGTGCGGCCGTCGTCGTCGTGCAGGACGGGGCCGACCGCGTCGCAGGCGCCGCGGCGGAGGATGTCGACCGCCTCCAGGCCCTGGCGCGTCGGCACCGTCACGAGATCGCACGGCGCCGCCGACGGCGTCGTACAGGGGTTGTTGCTCTGGCTGGTCTCCATGCCGGCCTCCACCGCGCAGCCCGATTGCAGTCCACAGCGTTCAACGCGTCACTCCGTCAACGGCTACGGCGGAAATCAGCCGCAAAGGATGGCACTTCATGGCAGATCGCGCATGAGATATCCGGTTTGTAGCCAAATCCCGTGTGGCGACCCCGGAACAGCAGGTACGTTCTTGCCCGCCGGAAACAGTTGGATACACCGGATACACCCTGATACAGGGTTTCGCACGGTCAAATCCCCCTGAAACCGGCATGGTTCGACGGTTCGCACGAGAGGACCCGGCCATGGCGTCGTCAACGGTGACCCCACCCCGTCCCGACCGGCCCGCACGCCCCAATCACGCCTTCCGGCGCCTGCGCGGACAGCGCTCGCCCGCCGAGTTCGCCGCTCTGGTGCGGCGTGCCGCGCGGGAGATCGGGGAGCGGGTCAGCTGTGACGCGCGCTACATCGGGCGGGTCGAGGCGGGCGAGATCCGCTGCCCCAACTACGCGTACGAACGGGTGTTCCTGCACATGTTCCCCGGCCGCACGCTCACCGACCTGGGCTTCGCCCCCCGCGCGTCCGTCCGCGGACGCGGGGCGCGCGCCCCCGAGAACGCCCGCGCGCACATTCCGCGCCCCGCACGCACCCCCGAGTCCGCGCGGGGGACGGGTGAACCGCCGAGAGCGGGTCACCCGTATGACACGCAGGACCCGTACGACACGCACCACGACCACGAGGAGAGCGACGTGCTGCGTCGCGCATTCATGACCGGCGGGGGCGCCACCGTGGCGGCCGTCTCGCTGGGCTCCCTGGGCCTCGCCACCGACGCGTACGCCTCCGGAGAGCGGCCCGCGCGCCGCGCCGGGGCGAGCGACGCGAGCGCCCTGGAGGAAGCGGTCCGCAGGATCCGTCTGCTGGACGACCGCCACGGCGGAGACAGCCTCTACCAGCGCGCGGCGGAACCGCTGCGCCGCGCGTACGCGCTGCTGGACGCCGGGACGACCCGGCAGTCGACCGCGGACCGGCTGTACTCCGGCGCCGGGGAACTGGCCATCTCGGTGGGCTGGCTGGCCCACGACTCCGGGCGGTACGAGGAGGCCCGTTCGCACTACGCGGAGGCACTGGCGACCGCCCGGATGACCGGGGACCGCGCACTGGAGGCGCACGCCTTCTGCAACACGGCGTTCCTCTCGCGCGACGCCGGGCGCCCGCGCGAGGCAGTCCGCGCGGCGCAGGCCGCCCAGCGCGTCGCGCGTCCCCTCGGCTCCGACCGGCTGCTGTCCCTGCTGGCCCTGCGGGAGGCCGGCGGCTGGGCCGGGCTCGGAGATCCCACGGGCTGCACACAGGCGCTCACGCGCGCGCGTGCCCTGTACGAGCGAGGCCACTCGGACGCCGACCCCGAGTGGATGAGCTTCTACGGGGAGGCCGAGCTGGCGAGCCTGGAGGCGCAGTGCTGGTCCGCCCTGGGCGACTGGTCCCGGGCCGCCCGCCGCGCGCGGGACGCCGCCGATCTCCAGGACCCCGACTTCAGCCGCAACATGGCCCTGTACACCGCCGAACTGGCCGACGACCTCGCCCGCGACGGCCGCCCCGACGAATCCGCCCGCGCGGGTCTGCGCGTCCTGAATCTCTTGGACCACGTCCAGTCGTCCCGTATCCGGTCCATGCTGGACGACACCGCGCGCGTGCTCCTCCCCCATCGCCGGACTCCCGACGTCTCGGAGTTCCTGGAACGGTGTGCTTCGCGCCCGAGGAGGCTGTGAGGCGCGTGCACGCGCGCGGGGCGGTCGTCTCGAAGTGCGACGGCCCTTGAGGACGGCGGTCTCACGGTCGCCGTCCCCGCAGGTGGGCCGGCGGATGAACCGGCGGCCTCCGGGTAGCTAGGACAGGTGTCCCAAGTCGTTCCAGCTCTCGATCGCCGGTTCGCCGTAGGCCCAGCCCAGTACCGACAGGGAGGTCGGGTTCAGGCGTATCCGGGCCGCGAAATCCAGCGGCAGCCCGAGCCAGCGGGCACCGATGGAGCGCAGGATGTGGCCGTGGGCGAAGACCAGGACGTCCCGGTCGGCCTCGCGCGCCCAGGCGACGACGTCGTCCGCGCGGGAGGTCACTTCCGCGACGGTCTCCCCCTCGGGCACGCCGTCGCGCCAGATGAGCCAGCCGGGGCGGACGGCCTGGATCTCGGCGGGCGTGAGCCCCTCGTACGCGCCGTAGTCCCACTCCATGAGCGTGTCCCAGGGGGTCGCGCGCTCGCCGAACCCGGCTATGTCGCACGTCTCACGCGCGCGTGCCAGCGGGCTCGTGCGGATCTCGACCTCTGTGAGACCGTCGTAGGGCATCCTGTGGAGCCGTTCGCCGAGCAGCTTGGCGCCCCGGCGGCCCTCCTCCAGGAGGGGGACGTCGGTCCTGCCGGTGTGCTTGCCGGACAGCGACCAGGCCGTCTGTCCGTGCCGGGCCAGCAGGATGCGCGGTGCCATGGGGGACCTTTCCGGGAGAAAAACACGAGGGGAACTTCTCCATCATCGCGCACTGCGGATCAGGGCAACCCTGTGGCCGATCACGACGTCTTCACAGGCCGAGGGCGCCCGGGGAGGGCGCGCGCATACGCCGTAAAGTGACACGGCCACACGGCTTGGCCGCCAGGATCGGAAGGGGAGGCGATCGGATGCCGAAGACCGAGACACCGGGCACCCAGGAGGCTCCCCCGGGACGGCTCCGCTGGTGGGCGGAGCTGCCGCTGATCCTGCTGGTGTACGCGTGCTACTCGGCGGGCCGCCTCCTCGCGCGCGGGGACGTCACGACCGCCGTCGACCACGGCCTCGCG
Organism: Streptomyces sp. S6; assembly: GCF_054880855.1. Lineage (NCBI taxonomy): Bacteria > Bacillati > Actinomycetota > Actinomycetes > Kitasatosporales > Streptomycetaceae > Streptomyces > Streptomyces sp. S6. The sequence goes on from NZ_JBTYMC010000170.1 coordinate 13,275, forward strand.
ATCCTCAGGATCGAGAAGGCGCTGCACATCAACGCGGAGCACCCGCTGAACCGGCTGTTCACGCGCGAGGCGTGGCTCGGCGTCCCGGCGGACTTCTGGTACGCCTCGCTGCACTACGTGGTCACCCCGGCGATCCTGATCTGGCTGTTCCGCTCGCACGCGGTGCGCTACCGCGCGGCGCGCACCTGGCTGATGACGTCCACGTTCATCGGCCTGATCGGCTTCACGCTCATGCCGACCTGCCCGCCCCGCCTGCTCGACGCGAGTCACGGCTTCGTGGACACGATGGCGCAGTACAGCTCGTACGGCTGGTGGGGCGGCGAGGCGAGCGCCCCGCGCGGGCTCGGCGGTATGACGAACCAGTACGCCGCGATGCCGAGCCTGCACGTCGGCTGGGCCCTGTGGTGCGGCGTGATGCTGTGGCGGTTCGGCGGCACGCGCTGGGCGAAGGCGGCCGGCGTCGCCTACCCGCTGATCACGACGATCGTGGTCATGGGCACGGCGAACCACTACTTCCTCGACGCGGTCGCCGGCGCGGCCGTGATGGGCGTCGGGCTGCTGCTGGCCCCGTACGTGATGCGTGGGTTCGAAGGCCTCAAGGCCCGTTTCCGGACCGTTCGGACGCCTGTCGCAGCCGTCTCGGGAGCCGCACCGGCCCCGGTTGTCAGTGGCGGATGCCAGACTTCGACGGGTGAGCACATCTCCCGGCCCCGCGAGCCCCGAGCCGAGCCGAGTGCCTCTCCCGCGGACGCGGGGGACGGCGCTCCGGCACCAGCTCGCTGAGCTGCGCGGCCCCGACGTCCCGGCCAAGGCGCTGAACGCCCGCGCC
>NZ_JBTYMC010000171.1:0-14088 GCF_054880855.1 Streptomyces sp. S6
ACGCGTCCGCTTCACGGCCACCGCCGAACCGGGCGGCGCGGCGGCGATCACGACGCTGGTGGCGGTCGCCGCGGCCGGGATGATCCCCGCCCGCTGGGGTCTGTTCGCCCTGCCGGACGAACCGCACTGGCCGGGGGCGCACTGGAGGTGGGCGCTGGTGCTGGCGGTGGCGGTGGCGGCGGCCGGGGCGTGGACCCCGCAGCCTCTCGGCCGCCGGGTCCCGCGCCTCCTCCGGCGGGGGCTCAGCTCTCCGAGCGGTACATCAGGTCCGTCTCGTGCGTGACGAACCCGAGCCGCTCGTACACCGAGACCGCCGCCTTGTTGTCCGCGTCGACGTACAGCATGGCGGTGGGCAGGCCCTGCCCGGCGAGGTGGCGCAGCCCGATCGTGGTGAGGGACTTGCCGAGCCCCCCACCCTGCACGCCGGGCCGCACGCCGAGGACGTACACCTCGCCGAGCCGCTCGGCCGCGTGGACCTTCGTCCAGTGGAAGCCGACCAGTTCCTCGCCGCGGAAGGCGAGGAAGAACCCGGCGGGGTCGAACCACGGCTCGGCGGCGCGCGCGTCGAGGTCGCGCTGGGTGAGGGAACCCTGCTCCGGGTGGTGGGAGAACGCGGCGGCGTTGAGGTCGAGCCAGTCCGCGTCGTCCTTGCCGGGGGTGAAGGCGCGGACGGTGACACCGGGGGGCAGCACCGGGTCCGGGAGGTTCAGGTCCGTCAGCGGGCGGCGCATCTGCCGCAGTTCGCGGAACAGCGTGAGACCGAGGACCTGGGCGAGATGCCGGGCGGCGGGATGCCCGCCGTGCGCCCACACGCGCAGCCGCTTGCCGGTCGCGCTCAGCAGCGCCGTCCCGAGCACCCGCCCGTGCCCGTGACCCCGGTGCGCCGGGTGGACGACGAGTTCGGCGGCCGGCGCCTCGACCGGGTCGGTGTCCTCCAACTGGGCGTAGCCGACGAGGTCGGTGCCGGTGGACAGGAGCAGGTGGGAGATGCCCTCGCGGGCACCGCCGCGCAGATTCAGGCGGCCCTGCTCGGACACCGCCTGCTGACCGTCGGTGCGAGCGGCGTCCGCGAGCAGGGCGAGGACCGCGTCGATCTGCTCGGGGGCGAGGACGGAGAAGGTCTCAAGGGAGCGGGGCCGTACGGTGTCGTCGCTGGTCATGCGTACGAGGGTACGGGGAGGGGGCGGGGGTCGGGTGTCGTCCGGCGGCACACCGGTGTTCGCAAAGGACGGGGCAAAGGGAAACCAGGATGTAACCATGAACCCCCTGTCGTGCTACGCGCGTTGAATCTAGGCTGCGCCGGACGGGGCCACATGTTCACAGCCATATTCAGGGGGGCTCATGCCAGCCACTTCCCAGCCGTACCCGGGCCGCAGACGGACGACGCGGATCCTCGCCGTCGCCGCCGGGCTCGCCACCGCGGGCGCGTTGGCCGCCGCGCTGCCCGCGAACGCGCACGACAGCAAGACGTCGTACGGCAAGCCCTACCCGGGCCGCTACCAGGACGTTCAGTTGCTGTCGTTCAACGACCTGCACGGCAACCTGGAGCCGCCGTCCGGCTCCTCGGGCCGGGTGACGGAGCTCCAGCCGGACGGCACGACGAAGACGATCGACGCGGGGGGCGTCGAGTACCTCGCCACGCACCTGCGCGAGGCCCGCAAGAACAACCGGTACTCGATCACCGCGGCCGGCGGGGACATGGTCGGCGCGTCGCCGCTGATCTCGGGCCTCTTCCACGACGAGCCGACCATCGAGGCGCTCAACAAGCTGGACCTGGACGTCACCTCCGTCGGCAACCACGAGTTCGACGAGGGCGCGAAGGAACTCGGCCGCCTCCAGCGCGGCGGCTGCCACCCCACGGACGGCTGCTACACGGACAAGAAGTTCAAGGGCGCCGACTTCCCCTACCTCGCGGCGAACGTCCTCGACGAGAAGACGAACCGGCCGATCCTCAAGCCGTACTGGGTGTGGCGCAAGAACGGCGTCAAGGTCGGGTTCATCGGCGTCACCCTGGAGAACACCCCCGGCGTCGTCTCGGCGGAGGGCGTCAAGGGCCTCAAGTTCAAGGACGAGGTCGAGACGATCAACAAGTACGCCCGCGAACTCCAGCGCCAGGGCGTCCAGTCGATCGTCGCGCTGATCCACGAGGGCGGTGCGCCGGCCTCCGGGGCGTACAACTACAACTGCGACTCCCCGGGCGCGGGCGACGGCATCTCCGGCCCGATCGTCGACATCGCGAAGAACGTCACCCCGGCCGTCGACGCCCTGGTCACCGGCCACACGCACGCCGCGTACGTGTGCACGATCAACGACCCGTCGGGCAAGCCCCGCATGGTCACCTCGGCCGCGTCCTTCGGCCGCCTCTACACGGACACGACGCTGACGTACGACCGCTGGACGGGTGACATCGCCCGGACGTCCGTCAAGTCCGCGAACCACGTCGTCACCCGGACCGTCCCCAAGGCGCCGGACATGACGCGGCTGATCGACAAGTGGAACACCCTCGCGGCGCCCATCGGCAACCGCGCGATCGGCTACATCTCGGCGGACATCCCGAATACGGGAACGGAGTCCCCGGCGGGCGACCTGATCGCCGACGCGCAACTGGCCTACGGCCGTCAGCTCGACCCCGAGACCGACCTCGCCCTGATGAACCCCGGCGGGGTGCGGGCCGGGTTCACCTACGCGGCCAAGGGCGCCGAGGGCGACGGTGTGGTGACGTACGCGGAGGGCTTCACCGTCCAGCCGTTCGCCAACACCGTCAACCTCCAGAACTTCACCGGCGCGCAGGTCATCCAGGTGCTGAAGGAGCAGGTCACCGGTACGAACGCGGCCTCCCCGAAGATCCTCCAGCCGTCCGCGAACCTCACCTACACCCTCGACCTGACGAAGTCGGGCGCGGACCGGGTGGTCACGGACAGCATCCGCCTGAACGGCACGCCGATCGACCCGGCCGCCACGTACCGCGTCGCGACGAACAGCTTCCTCGCGGGCGGCGGGGACGGGTTCCCGACGCTGGGCCTCGGCACGGGTGACCTCGTCGGCACGGACGACCTGTCGGCCCTGGCGCAGTACCTCACCGCGCACTCCTCGGCATCGGCCCCGCTGGCGCCGCCGGTGGCGAACCGGATCGCGATCGTGCAATGAACGCCGTCTGCGGCTGAGTAGAGTCCCGAGATCCCCCTGGACATCGTTCCAGGGGGATCTTTGTGTTCAGTCCGCCGCGAGCCACGCTTCCAGAACGCTCTCCCGCTCCCGCGAACTCAGCACCTTCTCCGGCTGATCCGCCCGCCACCACCCGGTCATCACCGCAGGCGAGAACTCCCCCCGAGTCATCCGCGCGAGCAGCCCGAGGGACAGGTCGACCTCGCGCTGGGTGTAGGCGACCGACGCCCCGGAGTAGACGGACGTCTCGGCCTCGGAGTCCCCCATGGAGAGGACCACCGTCATCTCCGGAGGGTCACCAGGAGTCCACACGTCCATCGCCGCCGCGGCGAACGTGGCGACACGGGACGCCCAGCGCACGGCGGCCGACCGCACCGGCGGGTCCGGCACCCGCAGCTCCAGCACCTCCGACCAGTCCCACGCCTGCGGTTCGGACCCTTCGAACCGGGGCCCGGCGGACGTCAGTACCACCTGAGGCGCCGGCGCGACGGCGGGCGTTCCGACGTACACCGCGTTCTCGCAGACCCAGAAGAGGCCGACCATGCTGCCCCGGCTGCCGGACGAGGTCGATTCGGGCTCCACTGTCAGCTCCTGTTTCCTTCCCTGCGCGGTCACTTGTGAGGACAGCCTGTGACGACGCCCGGTTCCGCGCCGTTAGGAATGAGCCCAGCTTCTCGCGGAGCCCCCCACCGGAGGTCATTTTCATGCCCAAGCCTCTCCCACCCCACCTCCGTGTCGAGGGCGTGAGCAAGACCTACCGCCTGCGCCGAGCGGCCTTCGACATCCTGGACGACGTGACGCTCACCGCCGAGGCCGGCCAAGTCACCGCCGTCGTAGGGGACTCGGGATCGGGAAAGACCGCGCTGCTCCACATCATGGCGCTGCTGGACCGGCCCGACCGGGGGCGCGTGCTCCTCTGCGGCGACGACCTGACACCCCTCGACGACAGCGCCCGAGCCGACATCCGGCGACGCCGGCTCGGCCTCGCCCTCCACTCGCACGACCTCCTTCCCGGCCACCCCACCTTCCGCAACGTCCTGCTCCCGCACCCCGGCCCACCCGAAGCCGCCGAACACCGCGCCCGCGAACTCCTCGACCGCGTAGGCCTGTTGCCGCGCGCCTCGCACCTCTCCGTCGACCTCTCACCCGGCGAACGCCAACGCGTCACCCTCGCCCGCGCGTTGATCAACGACCCGCCCGTGGTCCTCACCGACCACCTCACCACCACCCTCGACCCCGACAGCCGACGGCAGTTGCTCGCGTTCTTCCGTGAACTCGCCGACGAAGGACGGGCGGTGGTCCTCGTCACCGACGATCCGACGGTCGCCGACACGGCGGACACGGCCTACCGGCTGGCGCGGGGCGCGCTGGTCACGGACGCCGAGACCGAGGAGGACACCCCGGAGTCAGGACACCTGAGCCGCACGTGACTCGCCCACCCGGTCGAAGACGAGGAAGAGGCCGAACAGGACGACGAACGGGACGGGCGCGATCAGGCCGGTCGTGAACTCCGGCCCGTCGAGTAGCAGCGACAGCACGGAGACGGCGACCACCACGGCGAGCGCGAGCACGGCACCGTGGCACGCCCGCGCCCAGGCGGCCCGACGGCGCTCCCCCCGTGCCACGACGTCGGTCACCGTACGCGGAGCCCACACCCCGAGCGCCTCGGCGGCGGCGAGAACCTCCGCCAACTCCGCCTGCGGACGGTCGAGTTCACGGTCGTCGAAGTGCGGCAGCCGCAGGCTCCGGCCGTCGGTGCCGTAGAGCCGCACCGGGAACCGCGCCTGCCAGCGCGTGTGGACGGAGCCGTCCGCGAGACGCAGCGTGTGGATCTCCGACCAGGGCACATGCCGGGTCCGCACCGGCCCCCGGACGGTGACCCCGGCCGCGGTGACGGTCGTGTACGCGCGATACCGGTCGAGAAGAAGGAACCCGCCGGCCGTCAACCCGAGGGCCATGTACGGGAGTTCGTGCCACGCGACCTCCTCGTTCGCCGGAGCGACGAGGAAGGCGATCAACAGCAGGGACAGTACGTCGGGCAGCGGGAGGGAACGGCTCCCCCGGTACGTGCGCTCGATCTGTGGTCCGCTGTCCATGTCGCCCCCCGGCGATCGTGCGCCGTTCTTCCGACGCGTGCCGGGAATGATCATATGGCCGAGTTCGCGCCGCGGGCCGGGAATACGCTCCCCGCATGATCCTGACGCCCCTCCCCCTGACCCCCGACCATCGGGCTGCTGATGGTGAGCGAGCACCGGAGAGGGCACGGCCGACGGATCGCGGAGGCGGTGGGGGAGACGCTCCGGAGGGCCGGCCGGGACGCCGTGCGGCTCGCCGTGCTCGACAACAACCCGGCGGGGACGGCCTTTTGGACGTCCCTCGGGTACGAGATCGTCGACCGGCGCAGGGACCGTCAACTCGGGCGGCCCTGTGCCGTGTTGCGCAAGACGCCGGCTGACTGAGCTACGGGCGGGCCGGTTTGCCGTCCCCGTACAGCCACTCGTCCCAGACGGCGGACCAGTCCTCGTCCGGCGCCAGCTTCTCCACGTACTCCTTCAAGTCGTCCGTGTCCGCGACGCGATGGCGGTGCGTGCCGGTCCACCCCTGGACGAAGTCGTAGAACGCGTCGTCCCCGAGGAGCTGCCGGATCTTGTGGACGACCATGGCGCCCCGTTGGTAGACGGGCGGGTCGGAGATGCTGTCGGCGTTCGGGGGGTTGCCCGGCGGGAACGCCCAGACGGCCTCGTTCTCCCTGGCGGAGTCGTAGTAGTCACCCGCGTACAGGGAGTCGAAGATGTCCTGGGCGGTGTCGCCGTCGTGGTCCTCGGACCAGAGCCACTCCGCGTACGTCGCGAACCCCTCGTTGAGCCACATGTCCCGCCAGGTGCGCGGAGTGACCGAGTCGCCGAACCACTGGTGGGCGAACTCGTGGACGAACGTGCTGAGATCGGTCGCCCCGGGGAAGAAGGGCCGGTTCTGCGTCTCCAGCGCGTACCCGGCGTCGTCGGGCCGCTCGACGATCGCACCCGTCGAACTGAACGGGTACGGGCCGAAGTTGTCCGCCGCCCAGTCGAGGACGTCGTCAAGGCGCCCTAGAACCTCACGACTTGCGGCGGCCTGCGTCGGGTCCACGGCGATGTACGCCGGCACCTTCCCCGTCGTCCGCCGCACCTCGAAATTCCCGATCGCCAGGGTCGCGAGGTAGCTCGCCATGGGCTCGGCGGTGTGCCAGACGAAGGTGCGGCGGCCGTCGGGGAGGGACTTCTCGCTCCTCAACTCCCCGTTGGACACGGCCGTCAGGCCCTGCGGGACGGTCACCTTCAGGTCGTAGGCCGCCTTGTCGGAGGGGTGGTGGTTGCCGGGGAACCAGGCCATCGAGCCGACCGGTTCACCGAGGGCGACGGCGCCGTCGGCGGTGGTGAGCCAGCCTTCCTCGGAGCCGTCGGGGTCGGTGATCTTCTGCGGGGTGCCGGAGTAGCGGACGGTCGTCTTGAAGACCTTGCCCTGGTCGAGGCCGGTGGCGGGGTGGACCGTCAGCTCCTGGCCCTTGCGGCCGATGCGGGCCGGTGCGCCGTCGACCGTGACCTCCTCGACGTCCAGGCCGGTCAGGTCGAGGTGGTAGGAGGTGAGGCGCTGCGTCGCGCGGGCGGTGATCACCGCCGTGCCGGTGAGGTGGCGGGTGCGGGGGGTGTAGTCGAGGGTCAGGTCGTAGTGGCTGACGTCGTATCCGCCGTTGCCCGCCTTCGGGAAGTACGGGTCGCCGACCCCCGCCGCGCCGGCGTGCTCGTCGTCGTCCGCACCGCACCCCGACAGGAGCAGGAGAGTGGCTACGGCGGCGGCACGGATACGGGGAGGCATGTCGAAGATCCTAGGGCGCGGGCATGACACCATCGGGGCGTGCTCGACATCGGCTACGCCCTTTCCAACCGGTTCCCGGATCCGCCGCAGATGGACTACCGGCGTGCGGACGTCCGGACCCTGCGCCACGATCTGTTCTGCGGCGACGTGTATCTCGCGGACACCAAGGCGGACCTGGAGGTGTCCACGGCGTGGGGGTGGGTGCCGGTGCTGGACTTCGCGTGGGCGCTGTGCGACATCGTCGAGCAGATCGACCAGGACCCGGCGGGGTCCCGCGCCTCCCGGCCGCAGTACGCCGAACTGGACTTCACCGAGTCCACCGACCGGATGCTCTTCGAGCGGCGGTTCGGGTGGGTGGACATCGAGGCGGACTGGATGCGGGCGGATGAGCCGCCGCTCACGTTCTCCCACGTGGATCTGCGACGCGAGGCGCGTGATTTTCTGCACGACCTTGTCGCCGATCTCACGGATCTGCATGAGGAGTTGGGGGAGAACCCGGCGATCTGGACGTTGTTGGCGAAGTTTCCGCGGGTGGGGTGAGGGGGTGCCGCGCGTCCCTGAACGACGTGCGGCTGCGTGCCCTGACGCCCGCTGAGGGCCCCGGCGTCCCGTACCCCTCGGGATCGCCCTCGCCCTCAGAACCCCGACGCCCCCGCCGGCGCACCCCCCGCCCAGAACGTCGCCCCGCCGAGCAGCCACAGCTCCGTCAATGCCGTGCCCGGCGGGAGGTAGCCCTGAGAGAGCGCGCCGTAGCCCGTGTTGAGCCGGGGTGCGGACAGGCCCAGCAGGGCCATGACGTCGTAGTGCTGCGCGTCGGCGAAGACGTACCGGCCGTTCTTGCCGTCCTCGCGGGCGAGGGGGACGCAGCGCAGGACCGACTCCAGCGCCGGGAGGTCGACGGGCTCGGCGGCGAAGGGGAGCAGCGCGGCCGGGGCGGCGCCGAGGGGTTCCGGCCAGGACGGGGCCGTGTCGGACCAGGCCTCAGCGGGGCGCTCCGCGCTGAAGTAGCCCGGCCAGGAGTCGTAGATGTGCCTCAGCTCGCCGTCGTCGTACACCTGCATGACGAGGACGTCCGAGTCGAAGACGTACATCCCCAGCGTCGGGACGTTCAGCCGGCGGCTCACCGCTTCCGCGAGCGTCAGCGCCTCCGTCTCCTCCGCGGGATGGATCACGGTGTGCCGAGGGCCCACCGCGAGCGCGTAGCCGCGTATCGCGGGGCGGCCTGCCGCCGTCTCCTCGGAGAGCAGCGGCACCACTTCCTGGCACGGCCGCGCCACCAGTACGTTCCCGTAAAACGTGCCCATCGGTCATTCCTCCACCCTGATCCCCAGTTCCCCCGCCAGCACCGGTGCGAGATCGAGCAGCTGCGCCGTACTGATGACGGCGCCGCGCAGTCGGTCAAGCCCGGCGGTGATGCCCAGTTCGACGGCCCCTCTCAGGTCGACGTCCGACAGGGTCGCCGCGCTGAAGTCCGCGCCCTTGAGCGCGCAGTCGACGAACTCCACCCGTTCCATACGCGCGTTCGCGAAGTCCGGTTCGACGAGAACGCAGTTTTCGAAAACGACATCTTTCAGCCGGGCGCCCCGGAGGTTCAGAAAGTCGATCTTCCCGCCCCTCACCACGACCCTCTCCAGCACCGCCCCGAACAGCTGCGTACCGCCCAGCCGGGCGTCGATCACCTCCACGTCCCGCAGGGTCGCGTCCGCGAGATCCGTCCCCACACCTCGGGGCGCGGTGAGCCGGGAGTCCAGGAAACGGGCGTTCCGCAGCCGCGTCTCATCCAGCGAGCACCGAGTCAACTCACAGTCCATGAAGGTGGCCCCCGCCCCGTCCTGCCCCCCGAGATCCACCTCCCGCAGCTCGAATCCGTCGTAATCCCCGTCCGGCTCCACCTCCCCACCCTCGAACACCCGCAACTCCGGAAGCCGCACCTCAGGCCGCCGCGCCCCCTTCACGCCGCCCCGCCCACCGCTTCCACCACGCCCGATGCTCGCCATGGACCCATCCTGCACCCCACCACTGACAATCGCGCTGACCTGCGAATACACTCTCCCCGGCCAGCCTCACCCCCTCCCCGCCACCACATCCGCCACCCGGGCCAACCGCGAAGACCCCGCCCCCGCCCGCATCTCCCGCTCCCGCCGGTCCGCCGCCCGATAGACCGCGTACAACCCCCGAACCCCCACCCACCGCAACGGCTCGGGCTCCCACTTCCGCACCCGGTGCCCCACCCACGGCAGCCGGCTCAGCTCCCTGCCCCCGCCGAGGACCAGCTCCGTCAGCGTCCGCCCGGCGAGGTTCGCGGTGGCGACGCCGGAGCCGACGTAGCCGCCGGCCCAGCCGAGGCCGGAGGAGGGGTCGAGGGTGGCGGTGGCGCACCAGTCGCGGGGGACGCCGAGGACGCCGGACCAGGCGTGGGCGATGCGGACACCCCGCAGCGCGGGGAAGAAGTCGGTCAGGACGGCCCGCAGCGCGGTCACCGTCGCCGCCGGGGTGCGGCCGTCCGCGTCCGTGCGGGAGCCGAAACGGTACGGCACACCCCGCCCGCCCAGAGCGATCCGCCCGTCGGCGGTGCGCTGCGCGTACATGTACGCGTGCGCCATGTCGCCCAGCGTCTCCCGGCCCTCCCAGCCGATCGCCGCCCACCGGTCGTCGTCCAGCGGCTCGGTCGCGATCATCGAGGAGTTCATCGGCAGCCAGGTCCGCCGCTGCCCCTTCAGCTCGGACGTGAACCCCTCGGTGCACCGCAGGACGTACGGCGCACGCACCGTCCCGTACGGAGTGACCGCCCGCCCGGGACGGATCTCGGTGACAGCGGTCCCCTCGTGGACGGTCACGCCGAGCCGGACGACGGTGTCGAGCAGCCCCGTCAGCAGCTTCACGGGGTGCACGCGCGCGCCGTGCGGGGTCCAGGCGGAGCCCAACGCGTCGACGATACGGATCCGTTCCGACGTCTCCGCGGGACCGTACAGCGCGCGGTCGCTCTCCCCGTACGACAGCTCGTGCTCGTGGAACGCGCGCAGGCGTGCCAGTTGCGCGGGGGTGCGGGCGACCTCCAGGACGCCGCCTCGGTGGACGTCCGCGTCGATCCCCTCCGCCTCGGTGACGGCGACGACCTCGGCGACGGTGTCGTTCATGGCCCGCTGGAGCCGGACGGCGGCCTCGTGGCCGTGCACGCGCGCGTACCGGTCGCGTCCGGCGATGCCGTTGTACAGCCAGCCGCCGTTGCGCCCGGAGGCGCCGTACCCGCAGAACGCGCGCTCCAGGACGGTCACCGCGAGCGACGGGTCGGCCTTCTTGAGGTAGTAGGCCGTCCACAGCCCCGTGTATCCGCCGCCCACGATCACGACGTCCGCGGTGGCGTCCCCGGGCAGCGGATCGCGCTCCGCCGGAAGCCCGTTCCCGGCCCACCAGAAGGAAACCCCGCCGTTCGCCAAAGCGCTCATGCGCGGACGCTAACCCGTTCGGACGACGGCTGTCCCCTTCGGATTCCGTCGTCCCCGGGTCAACGGGTACGCCGCGAGACCCAGGAGGACGGCGGTGAAGTGCCCGAAGTCCGTGAACGTGGGGGAGACCGCCATGGGCGCCGCGAACAGCGCGAGCAGCCCGCCGGCCCACCCGTACCGCCACCACCCGCGCAGCCGGTACGTGAGGACCGCGGCGACCCCGGCGAGCGCGTAACTCACCCCCACGTCCAGCGTGTTCATCGCCGCCCTCGGCGCGATCCCCCGCTCGATCGCGACCAGCAGCGCGCCCTCGCTGATCAGCGTCGCCAGCACGTGCGCGCCGACGGCCACGACCAGCCACCGCAGGGTGCCGAGCCAGCGCTCCACGGGCGCGTGGATCACCGAGTACAGCACCGCGTACGGCAGCCAGTAGCCCCCGTCGAGCCACATGGCGCTCGCGAGCAGCACGCGCGCGGGGTTGTCCGACAACTCGTGCAGGTTGGTCGACCGCTGCCGCAGGAAGTGCTCCTGGAACTGCGGGGACATGCGATGGGCGGCGATCGTGGTCAGCAGGATGATCCCCAGCCAGATGTACGTCCCGAGTGCACTGCGGACGTACCCCCACACCGCCCTCGCCGCGCGCTTAATTCGCATGAGCGGATTCACTCAGCTCAGTATCGTCCGGTGGGTGATCGACATTCCGCGTGAGCTGGTGAAGTCTCAGCAAAGGGCGAACGGAGCGGCCGGCGAGGCGTTCCTGAAGGCGCTGCCGGAACTGGCGGAAAGCTTCCTCGACCGCTGGGACCTGCGGCTCGACGGCCCGTCGATGCACGGCATGTGCGCGCTGGTCCTGCCCGTCGTCCGTGACGACGGCCTGCGCGCCGTCCTGAAGCTCCAGCTCCTCGACGACGAGAGCGAGGGCGAGGCGGTCGCCCTGCGGCTGTGGGACGGCGACGGCGCGGTCCGCCTCCTCGGCCACGACGAGCCCACCGGGACCATGCTCCTGGAACGCCTCGACCCGGCGCGCATGCTCGCGCGCGTGGCCGACGCCCACACCTCCGTCGAGGTCATCGCCGACCTCCTGGCCCACCTGACGGCAGGCCCCGCCCCCGAGGGCATGCGCACCCTCGCCGACATCGCCGCGTCGATGCTGGACCGCACCCCCGCCGCTGTTGCCCGCATCCCCGACCCGCAGGACCGCCGGATCGTCGCGGACTGCGCGTCGGCCGTCGCCGAGGTCCTGGACGAGCCCGGCGACCGCCTCCTGCACTGGGACCTCCACGACGAGAACGTCCTCGCCGCCGACCGCGCCCCCTGGCTGGCCATCGACCCCAAACCCCTTGCCGGCGACCCTGGTTACGACCTCTGGCCCGCCATCGCCAACCGCTTCGACGCGGACGACGTCCGCTGGCGCTTCGACGCCATGACGGCCCGCCTCGGCCTCGACCGCGACCGTGCCCTCGCCTGGACGCTGGGCCGCCTCCTGGAGAACAGCCTCTGGAACATCGAGGACGGCGAACCCCTCGGCGAGGAGGATCTGGAGATCGCCCGCCGGCTGCGGAACTCCTGAGGAACGCGGTGCGTTGGACGGGGTGACGGACAGTTCCTTGACGACGAGAACAGAGCGAAAGCCCCTCCCCGCTTCTACGCCGCCCGGCTGTAGGACCACAGGTCGTCGACCTCGACGAAACCGGCCGACTCGTACAGGGCGTTGGCCGCTGTCCGGTCCCGCTCGCCTCCCGGCGGCTCGTCGTCGTCGACGTAGAGGACGACCTGGTCGGCACCGAGTTCGCACAGGCGCCGGAGAGCGGACCCGAGTACAGCGCGGCCCAGACCCTGCCCGCGACTGTCGGGTCCGACCTCGATCCACCACAGGACACCGATGCCCTGGAGCGGCAGGCCGACGACCGCTTCGGCGACCGTCCGGCCGCCCCGGCGCAGCCGCAGCCGCTGTGCCGCATGGCGGTCCGGCGCCTCGGACACGTCGAGACCGTCCGCCTGCGGCAGTTCGACCCGAGGCAGATCGGCGCGCATGCAACGCCACAACCGCTCCCCCGTGAACCCGGCGCGCTCCAGAGCCGCCCGGGTGACGGGCCTGTGGCGGACCGGCAGTGCCTCCAGCCCTTGAGTGAGCGGCGTGGCGAACTGGAACGCCTCCACCGGCCCCGATACCGGCCCGCCCGCCGCATGGGCGATCAGCGCGTCGGCCACCGCCGGGTCCTCACGGCAGTGCAGCCACTGGACCAGACGCCTGCCGTCCGCCGCCCTCCGCACCGAGGAGACCGCCCCCACCGGAACCCCGGCCCCGTCAACGGCGACTTGCACCTCCGCCGGCCCGAACTCCCCCCACCAACAGCCTGGTCGAGCCTCACTCCCTTGCGCCGCCCGCGCCAGCATGTCCGGCGTGACGCGCGGCTGACCGGGTAACCGGTCCGCGTCGATCACCACCAGCAGCGACGCTTGGTCCGCGGGGGTGCAGGGGCGCAGCGTGATCCCTCTGGGGGATGGCACGGACAAAGTCATGGTTGCCGTTCACATTTCTGCCCGCAGCGGCGGACCTCCGGATGACCTTGAGCCATCGCCGTCGAAGAAGCTGTCACAGGTGCAACCAATCCACGTGGCCGACGGGAACGGATTACACCCGGACATGTCCCGACGGTGGAGGCCCTCGGTGAAAGAAGCAGTGAATATCGTCAGAAAACCATCCCCTGGGCCCGACCTGCAAGAACTCGTGGGGCAGGTGGCTCTGGGGAGCGAGGACGCGTTCAGGCACGTGTACGACATCGTCGCAGGCCCGGTCCTGGGCGTCGTGCGTGCCGTACTGCGGGATCACGCGCAGTCGGAGGAGGTGGCCCAGGAGGTCCTGGTGGAGGTGTGGCGGACAGCTCCCCGCTACCGGCCCGATCGCGGAACGGCGGTCAACTGGATCCTCACCCTGGCGCACCGCCGGGCGGTGGACCGGGTCCGCTCGGTGGACGCCGCGACGGCCCGGGACCACAAGGCCGCACTGCTCGACAAGGTGCCGGAGTACGACGAGGTGGCCGAGCGCGTCGAGGCGCGTCTGGAGCGGGAACAGGTGCGGCGCTGCCTGCGCACGCTGACAGAGCTTCAGCACCAGTCCGTCACGCTCGCCTACTACCGGGGCCTGACCTACCGCGAGGTCGCCGAGGCGCTGGACATCCCGCTCGGGACCGTGAAGACCCGACTGCGCGACGGACTGATCCGGCTGCGCGACTGCCTGGGGGTGACCGCGTGACGACCACCGACCTGCACCGGCTGACAGGCGCGTACGCCCTGCACGCCCTGTCCGACGAGGAGAGCGCCTCGTTCGAACGTCACCTCGCCGGCTGCGAGCCCTGCGCGCAGGAAACGGCCGAACTCAGCGCGACCGCCGCCCGTCTGGGGCTGGCCGTCGCCACGCGTCCGGCTCCGGCACTGCGCGAGCAGGTGCTGCGCCGGATCACCACCGTCCGCCAGGAGGCGCCCGGCACACCCGTCCGGGTCCTTCCGGTGCGCGCCGGGCTGATGGGCCGGCTGGTGAACCGGTGGACGCTCGCCGCCTGCCTCGCGGCGGCCACGGCGCTCGGCGGGACGGCCGTGTGGCAGCACCAGCAGGCCGCGG